>NZ_WAAS01000046.1:0-35854 GCF_008806585.1 Micromonospora sp. AMSO12t | reverse complement strand
CCCTACCAGCGCCCGCCCGGGGTGCCGGGCGGGCGCTGGTAGGGGTCGTCCGGCTGTGCGGGTGATCCGTAGGTCGTCATCTCTTCCTCAGGGGTGCGGTGGCTCAGCGCTGCTTCAGGCAGAGCACGAAGTCGAGGGTGTCCAGCTCGCTGTCGAAGAAGTACCAGTTGGTGTAGCCGTCAACCTTGGCGCACTTCGCCGCGGCGTCCTTCTCGCCGCTGGTCGCCCCGTCGATCCGGCGCAGCACCTCGTAGGTCTGCGGCGCGCACTCGCTGATCAGCAGCTTGGGCTTGCCGCCGGCCGGCCCGTCGTTGCGGACGCACTGGCCGGCCTTGACGAAGCGCGGATCGGTGGAGGACTCGGGGGCGGGTGTGCTCGGCGCGGCGGCCGTCGCGCCCGCCGGGGATTCCGGCGGGTCGGTCCGGGCCGCGGGCGCGGGCCCGCTCGGCGTGGCGACGGGCTTCCTGTCGTCCTGGTCGAGCAGGTAGAGCACCGCGGCCCCGCCGACCAGCACCAGCAACGTCACCGTGGCCAGCACCGCGACGACCGGGGCCGCCCGCCCGCGCCGGCGTCGCGGTGGCGGGGCGGGACCTTCCGCGTACGGGGAGGGGCCGGCGGTGCCGTCGCTCCGGGCGGCGTACGGCACCGGGCCGTGCCCCGGCGTGGGCGGGCCGTACGCGTCCGCCCAGGGCTCCTGCCCCGCAGACCCGGCCGACGGACCGTACGACTCGTCGGGGTACCGCCCGTGCCACGGGTCCGGGTTGCCGCGACCCGGTGGTCCGTAGTTCGCCATGCACGCCTCCCGTGCGAGTGGTGAGAGGCCGGCCACCAACCGGGGACGCCGACGCCGACGTCACCGTAGCGTGTCCACCGATGAGCCCACCTCCACCGAGTGCGCAGCCGCCCGTCGACGCAGGTACCCGGCCCGGCCCGGCCGCCGGGGCGGGTCGTCCGGCTGCTGCCACGCCGGCCCTGCTCTGGACCGCGCTGCTGCTGGTCTACGTCCTGTGGGGCTCCACCTACCTGGGCATCAAGATCGTGGTGGAGTCCATGCCGCCGCTCGGCTCGGCGGCCGCCCGGTTCGCCGCCGCCGGCCTGGTGCTGGCGGTCGTGCTGCGGGCACGGCGGGGGCGGGGCGCGCTGCGGGTGGACCGGCGACAGCTCGCCTCGGCCGCGCTGGTCGGGGTCCTCCTGCTGGCCTGCGGCAACGGGTTGGTGGTGCTCGCCGAGTCCGGTCCGGTGGGGGTGGCGGTGCCGTCCGGGGTCGCCGCCCTGCTGGTGGCGACCGTTCCGCTGCTGGTGGTGCTGCTGCGTACGGTCACCGGCGACCGGCCCCGGTCGTGGACGCTGGCGGGGGTGACGCTGGGCTTCGTCGGCCTGGTGCTGCTGGTGCTGCCGACCGGCGGGGCGGACGCCGTGCCGCTCGCCGGGGCGCTGACCGTGGTCGCGGCGGCCACCTGCTGGTCGGTCGGCTCCTTCCTCTCCGGGCGGATCCGGATGCCCGCCGATCCGTTCGTCGCCACCGTCTACGAGATGTTCGCCGGGGCGGCGGCGTTGGCCCTCCTCTCGGTGGGCCGGGGCGAGCTGCGCGGCTTCGACCTGGGCGCGGTGACCACCCGGTCGTGGCTCGCGCTCGCGTACCTGATGGTGGCCGGCTCGCTGGTCGCCTTCACCGCGTACGTCTGGCTGCTGCACCACGCCCCGATCTCGCTGGCCTCCACGTACGCCTACGTCAACCCGGTGGTCGCGGTGGCGCTCGGCGCGTTGTTCGCCGCCGAGCCGGTCACCGCGCGGGTGGTGCTCGGCGGCGCGGTCATCGTCGCCGGAGTGGCCCTCGTGGTGAGCACCGAGAGACCCCGACGTCCCGTCCGGGGGGCCGCGCCGGAGCCGTCGCGCCGGTAGCGTCCGCCCGTGTCGACCGGGCTGCTGGCATGCGTGGCGCTGCTCGGCGCCCTGGCCGGCCTCGCCGCACCCCGGGTCGCCCGCCACTTCACCGCCCCGCTCGCACCGCGCGTCGCCGGGGCGCCGAACGCGGTGCGGGACGCCGGCACCGCCCCGCTCGCACCGCGCGTCGTCGAGGCCGCGCCGGGCGTGGTGCGCGTCGCCGGGGCGGTGCCGTCCGCCGGGTGGGGCGCGACGGCGGGTGCGGTCGCCTTCGCCGGGCTCGCGGCGGCCCTGGGGGCGGATCCGGTCCTGCCGGTCCTCCTCGTGCTGGCCGCCGTCGGGCTGGTGCTCGCCCTGGTCGACCTGGCCTGCCTGCGGCTGCCCGACCCGCTGGTCGGTGCCGCCGCGCTGGTCGCCGCCGGCGGGCTGACCGGCGCGGCGGCGACGGCCGGTAGCCCCGGGCGCCTGCTCGGCGCGGTGGCGGGGGCGGCGCTCTGCTTCGCCTGCCACGTGGTGCTGGCGGTGCTGCCCGGCTCCCGGCTGGGCTTCGGCGACGTGAAGCTCGCCGCCGTCCTGGGCCTGCCGCTCGGCTGGCTCGGCGGGTCGTCCCTGGCGCTCGGGCTGATCCTGCCGCACCTGCTGCACGGTGTGCTGGTGCTCGTCCTGCTGGTGTCCGGCAGGGTGCGTCGCGACACCCCGCTCCCGCTGGGCCCGGCCCTGCTCACCGGCGCCTGGCTGGCCGCCCTGGCCGCCTGAGGCCGCCGCACCGACCGGCGCACCGGTGCCTGACGGCCTGACGCGCCCCGCACGGACGGGCACACCGGGCCGCCCTGACCGCCTGAGCCGGTCACCCGCGGCCGGAAGGACCCACAGCCAGCCCGACGGGGTGGCTCAGATCAGGCGGAGCTGGCGGTCGCGGGGGCGGCGGGGTTCGGCCTCGCCGAAGCGCTCGAAGAGGCCCGGGTCGATGACGTCGAGGAACGGCGACGGGGCGCACTCGCGTTCCGTGCCGTGCCGGCTGCGGCGGGCCGCGTGGGTCACGTACAGCCGGTCCTGGGCCCGGGTCAGCCCGACGAAGAAGAGCCGCCGTTCCTCGGCGATTGCGTCGTCGTCGGGGGTGCTGCCGGGCCAGCGCAGCGGGAGCAGCCCGTCCTCGGCGCCGACCAGGAAGACCACCGGGAACTCCAGCCCCTTGGCGGCGTGCAGGGTGAGCAGGGTGACCGCCTCGGCGCGCGGGTCGAGCGCGTCCACCTCCGCCCCGGTGGCGAGCTGGGACAGGAACAGCGGCAGGTCGTCGCCGCAGCGGCGGGCCAGCGGGGTGAGCAGGTCGACGGCCGAGCGGACGTCCTCCGGGCGTACCGCGCCGGCACCGTCCAGCGTGGGCACCGCGAAGCGCTCCGCCAGCACCTGCCCGGCCAGCCGGACCCGGGCGGCCAGCGAGCCGTCGAGCCCGTCGGCGTGGCGCAGCTCGCGGGCGATGGCGGACACCCCGGGCCGGTCCCGCAGCCGGTCGTGCGAGCGCTTCTGCACCGGGATGTTCGCCCGCGCGAGCGCGTCCACGATCGGTGCGGCCTGCGCGTCGGTGCGGTAGAGCACCGCGATGTCCGAGAACGAGAGCGAGGTGGACCGGCCGTCGATCCGCCCCGAGTCCAGCGACCGGTGGGAGAGGCCGCCGACCAGCTCGTCGATGGTGCGTACGACGAAGTCGGCCTCGTCGGAGACGGAGGCCGCCGGGTAGCGACCCACCAGCGGGGCCTCCGGGTCGAGCCGGGCCGGGTCGAGCCGGCGGCCACGGACCAGCGACGACGGCGCGATGGCCTGCACGGCGGCGGCCAGGATGGGGGCCGAGGAGCGGTAGTTGCGGTTCAGCCGGACCAGCCGGGCGTCGGTGAAGTCCTGCGAGAAGCGCAGGAAGTAGCCGACGTCGGCACCCCGGAAGGAGTAGATCGCCTGGTCCGGGTCGCCGATCGCGCAGAGGTTGCCGTCGGCGGGGCTGAGCAGGCGCAGCAGCTCGTACTGCACCTCGTCGACGTCCTGGTACTCGTCGACGAAGATCCAGCGCCAGCGCTCCCGGTAGTGCCGTACCAACTTCTTGTCGGCCCTCAGCAGCGCGACCGGCAGGGTCAGCAGCTCGTCCAGGTCCACCAGGTCCTGCTTGCGCAGCAGCGCCGCGTAGCCGGCCTCGTCGTCGCCGGCCTCGGCGCGGGCCTCCGCCCGCTGGGCGTCGTCGGCGATCCGGAAGTCCGTCGGCAGGCCGGCGGCGTCGGCGTTCTCCCGCAGGATGGTCAGGCCCAGCGAGTGGAAGGTGCCGACGGTGACGTCCTCGGCGACCGGGCCGAGCAGGCTGTCGAGGCGGTGCCGCAGTTCCTCGGCGGCCCGTCGGGTGAACGTGATCGCCAGGCACTGCTCCGGGAAGACGTTCAGTTCCGCGCAGAGGTAGGCGATCCGGTGGGTCAGGGTCCGGGTCTTGCCGGTGCCCGGTCCGGCGACGATGAGCAGCGGCCCGCCCGGCGCGGAGGCGGCCACCCGCTGCATGGCGTCCAGGCGGTCCAGCAGGCCGGTGCCGACCTCCTCCATACCGGCGAGCATCGGCTCGAACGGCTCGTGCGGCGAGGGCGTCGGCGCGATCGGGGGCGGGGGCGCGGCCGGCGCGGCCTTGCGTTTCGGTTCGGGCTTGGCCGCCGCCGGGCGCTTGGCCCGGGGCTTCGGCGCCGGCTCCGCCGGGGTGCGCTGCGCCGGCACGGGTACGTCGAAGAGCGTCTCCTGGGCCCCGCCGGCGTTGCCGCCCAGCTCGGCCGGGTCGAAGAGGGTGATGACGCCGTACTCGCCGTCGTAGCCGGGGACCCGGCGGACGTCGCCCCGGCGCAGCCGGCCGATGCCCTCGGCGAGCAGTTCCCCGCCGACCCGGCCGATCTCGTCGAGCGGCGTGCTGGTGAGGATCTCCAACTCCGGGCCGAGGGCGGCGATCAGCTCGTGGAGCTTCCCCTCGACCCGCTTGGACCGGGCGCCCACCTTGTTGATCTCGCCGAGGATCTCGGCCAGCGGCACCAGGTGGGTGACGTCGGGGGCGTGCGCGGGCCGGTGCCCCGACGGCCGGTCAGCCAGCTCCTCGATCCGGCTGAGCACGCCCACGGTCAGCGGCTTGCCGCACTCCGGGCAGCGGCCGTCGGCGGCCCGGGTCCGCTCGGGCGGCCAGTTGATCCCGCAGAGCCGGTGCCCGTCCCCGTGGTACTTGCCCTCCTCGGGGAAGAACTCGATGGTCCCGGCGAGCCCGTCACCGGTACGCAGGGCGTCCCGGATCGCGAAGTAGTCGCGGGCGGTGGCGAAGACGGTCGCCTCCCGGGCCAGCGCCGGCGGCGAGTGCGCGTCGGAGTTCGACACCAGCCGGTAGCCGTCCAGGCTGCCGACGCGCCAGTTCATCTCGGGGTCGGAGGAGAGGCCGGTCTCCACGGCGAAGATGTGCTCGGCCAGGTCGGCGTAGCAGTCGGCGATCGCGTCGAAGCCCGACTTGGAGCCCAGCGCGGAGAACCACGGGGTCCAGATGTGCGCCGGCACCAGGTAGCCGTCGGGGCTGGCCTCCAGGGTGATCTCCAGCAGGTCCCGGGAGTCCAGGCCGAGGATCGGCCGGCCGTCCGAGCCGAGGTTGCCGATCCGCCCGAGCGCCGTGTTGAACCGGGCCACCGCGTCCAGGTCGGGCAGGTAGATCAGGTGGTGCACCTTGCGGGTGCGGTCGTCCCGCTTGTAGATCGTGGAGATCTCCACGCTGAGCATGAACCTGACCGGGTCCGCCTCCGCCTCGCTCGCCAGCCGGGGCGGCAGCCGGCGGGCGATGTCCCGCTCCGCCTCCGGGCTGAGCCGGTGCAGGCCGGGCTCGGCTGGGTGCAGCGTCTCGCGGAGGTGGTCGTACCAGGCGGGGTGGGTGAAGTCGCCGGTGCCGAGCACCCCGATGCCCTTGCGCCGCGCCCACCAGCCGAGGTTGGGCAGGGTGAGGTCGCGGCTGCACGCGCGCGAGTACTTCGAGTGGATGTGCAGATCCGCGACGAACGGCGGGACGCCGCCGGGGGGTGCGGGACTGAACGGAGGCACGCCGCATCCTGTCACGCCCGCGCCATTACCCACCCGTCGCCACGCACACCCGTGACCTGAGCATCCGGTGCTGGACAACGCCGGCCGCCCGCGCTATGGGTCAGCGGGAGCGCAGCTCCACCAGGGTGATCTGCGGCTCGGCGCCGACGCGGACCGGCGGGCCCCAGAAGCCGGCACCGTTGGTGACGTAGACCTTGGTGCCGTCCACCTCGCCGAGGCCGGAGACCACCGGCTGCTGGAGCTTCACCAACAGGTTGAACGGGACCATCTGGCCGCCGTGGGTGTGCCCGGAGAGCTGGAGGTCGACGCCGAACTTCGCCGCCTCCGTCGCCGCGACCGGCTGGTGGGCGAGCAGCACCACCGGGCGGTTCGGGTCGCGGTCGCCGAGCGCCGCCGCGTAGTCCGCCGGGGCCGCCAGACCGGTGCCGGCGGCGGTGACGTCGTTCACCCCGGCCAGGTCGAGCACGCCGCCCCGGGCCTGGATCTCCGTCCGCTCGTTCTGCATGACCCGCAGGCCGAGCCGGTCCAGTTCCTGCACCCACTCCTCGACACCGGAGTAGTACTCGTGGTTGCCGGTGACGAAGTAGCTGCCGTGCCGGGAGCGCAGGCCGCGCAGCGGCTCGGCCGCCTCGCCCAGCTCGGCCACCGAGCCGTCGACCAGGTCGCCGACGACGGCGACGATGTCGGCGTCCAGGCGGTTGATCGCGGCGACGATCCGCTCGGTGTGCGCCCGTCCGCGCAGCGGACCGAGGTGGATGTCGGAGACCGTGGCGATCCGCAGGCCGTCCATGCTGCGGGGGAGCTTGGCCAGCGGGATCTGCACCCGGTCGAGCTGCGGCGGGCCGAGGGCGGTGCGGATGCCGTACCCGGTGAGGCCGGTGGCGGTGAGCCCGGCGAAGATCGCCGTCCCGCGGGCGAGCAGCAACCGGCGGGAAGGGTCGTGGTCGGGCTGCGCGACGGCAGCGGCGGCCGGCGGGTCCGCCGGACCCGCCGCGCCGACCATGGCGGGCTCGGGCGCGGCGGCGGTGGGCTCCGCGGCGGCGACCCGGCGGCGCAGCACGAGCTTCGCCACCGCCATCGGCACTTCCAGCGCCACGAGCAGGACCAGCAGGTAGAACATGACGGCGAGCCAGAGGTAGCCCGGCCACGCGAGCCAGTAGAGGCCCGCCTGGGTGCCGGCCATGGTCGCCGGTACGAGCAGCGCGAGCACCAGGGCGGTGATCCCGCCGATCCGCCGCCACCGGCCCGGGGCAGTGGTGTCCCGCACCAGGCGCTTCCACAGGTAGAGGTGGATCAGGCCGGTGACCAGCGCGATGGTGGCGACGAACGCCAGTGCCGCCAGCATGTGTGCGCCTCCCTCAGCCGCCCGCGAAGGGCGGCAGGACGTCGATCGTGGCCCCGGCCGGTAGCGGTGCCCGCCGATCATGACAGGTCACGCCGTCGACCAGGAAACTCGCCGCCTTCAGGACGACGGCGAGCCGCTCACCGTGCCGGGCGGTCAGCTCCACGACGAGTTCGTCCAGGGACCGCCCGGCGGATGCGGTCTCCTCGGTCCGGCCGGCGGCGGCCCGCGCCCCGGCGAAGTAGCGGACGGTCACCGGCGCCCCGGCGTCGGCGGCCTGGGCGGGCGGCCCGTTGACCGTCGCGCGTGCCTGGGCGGGTGGCCCGGGGTCAGCCGGGCGTGCCTGGGCCGGTGGTCCGGTGTCAGCCGGGCGCGTCGGTTCTGCCACGGTCAGCCTCCGATCGCGGACATCGGCCGGGCGGGCTGGAGGAAGGCCGGGTCGTCGATGCCGTGCCCGGCCCGCTTGCCCCACATCGCGGCCCGCCAGCGCCGGGCCAGCTCGTCGTCGTCCGCCCCGGCCCGCAGGGCGCCGCGCAGGTCGGACTCCTCGGTGGCGAAGAGGCAGGCGCGCACCTGCCCGTCGGCGGTGAGCCGGGTGCGGTCGCAGTCGCCGCAGAACGGCCGGGTGACGCTGGCGATCACGCCGACCCGGGCGGGGCCGCCGTCGACCAGCCAGGTCTCGGCCGGTGCCGCGCCACGCTCCGCCGGGTCGGGGACCAGGTCGAACTCCCCGCGCAGGGCGGCCAGGATCCCGTCGGCGGTGACCATGGTGGCCCGGTCCCAGCCGTGCTGGGCGTCCAGCGGCATCTGCTCGATGAACCGCAGCTCGTAGCCGTGGTCGAGGGCGAAGCGGAGCAGTCGGGGCGCCTCGTCGTCGTTGATGCCCCGCATCAGCACCGAATTGATCTTCACGGGGGTGAGTCCGGCCTCGGCGGCCCCGGCCAGCCCGGCCAGCACGTCCGCCAGGCGCGGGCGGCGGGTCAGCCGGACGAACCGCTCCGGATCCAGCGTGTCCAACGACACGTTCACCCGGTCCAGCCCGGCGGTGCGCAGCCCGGGGGCGAGCCGGTCCAGCCCGATGCCGTTGGTGGTGAGCGAGATGCGGGGGCGCGGCTCCAGCGCCGCCACGGCGGCCACGATGTCGGCCAGGCCGGGCCGGATCAGCGGCTCCCCGCCGGTGAACCGGACCTCGGTCACGCCGAGCAGGCGCACCGCGACCCCGACCAGCCGGACGATCTCGTCGTCGTCGAGCAGTTGCGGGCCGGGCAGCCAGGCCAGCCCTTCGGCCGGCATGCAGTAGGTGCAGCGCAGGTTGCACTTGTCGGTGAGGGAGACCCGCAGGTCCCGGGCGACGCGGCCGTACCGGTCGGCGAGGGCGCCGTCGGTCGGCGGGGCGGCGGTCACCCGTCGACGGTAGCGCGCCCGAGCCCGGCCAGGGCCGACCGGGCGGTACGGGCGACCGCATCCCGATACGCCGCGCCGAACAGTGCGGTGTGCACCAGCATCAGATGGAGCTGGTGCAGCGGCACCCGCTCCCGCCACCCGTCGGCCAACGGCCACTGCTCCGCGTACGCGGCGAGGATCCGGTCGAGGTGCGGCGCGCCGCCGAAGAGGGCCAACTGCGCCAGATCGGTCTCGCGGTGACCGCCGTGCGCCGCCGGGTCGACCAGCCAGACCCGGTCGTCCGCGCCCCAGAGCACGTTGCCCGGCCAGAGGTCCCCGTGGATCCGGGCCGGCGGCTCGTCACCGCCGAACTCGCCGATCCGCTCGACGACCTGCTCGACCAGACCGGCCTCGGCGCCGGTGAGCGCGCCGCCGTCGACCGACATCCGGAGGTACGGGACGAGCCGGGCCCGCGCGAACCAACCCGACCAGGGGCCGTCATCGGGCGTGTTGTCCGCCGGGAGCGCCCCGATGAAGCCGTTCCACCCGGCCCCGAAGGCCGACGCCCCGGCCCGGTGCAGCCCGGCCAGCTCCCGACCGAACCGCTCGGCCACCTCGGGCGTCGGCTCGCCGGGCTCGATCCACTCCAGCGCCAGCAGCCCGGGCAGCGCCACCACCACCTCCGGTACGGCGACCGTCCCGGCCTCGCGCAGCCAGCGCAGGCCGGCCGCCTCGGCGGCGAAGAAGCCCTCCGGCGCGGGCCTTCCGGCGGCCTCCGGCCAGGTCTTGGCGAACACCGAGTGCCCGTCGTCCAGCGTCAGCCGGGACGCGGCACAGATGTCGCCGCCGGCGACCGGCGTCTCCCGGATCCGCTGGTGGGTCAGGAAGGTCGGCAGGTGCTCCGGGTGCGCCCGCAGGTACGCCAGATCCATCTGCGCAAGGTAACCCCTCCCGCCGGCCGTACGGGTGCCGGCCGCACAGTGTCGGCGGCTCAGCCCGCCGGCTGCGCCCGGTCGCGTGGCACCGCCGTCACCACATGTCGGCGCCCATCCCCGGATCGCGCGACCTCAGTCGTCGGCGCGGGCGGGCCCGGGGGCGGTGCGCCGCCCCCGGGCGGCCAGCAGCGCCAGCACCCCGGCGGCCTGGATCGCCGTGAGCACCACCAGGGCGGTACGGAAGCCGGCCAGCCCGCCCCCGGCGACGGTCCAGCACAGCGCGGCGACCGCCGGCGCGAGCGTCGTTGCGATCATCCGGACGGTGCCGCCGACGCCGCCGGCGGCACCGGTCGAGCCGGTGGGCGCCGTCGCCATGACCGCCGCGATGACCGGGGTGTTGAACAGGCCGAATCCGACGCCGATCAGCGCGACCTGCCAGCCGAGGTGCACCAGCCCGGCGTCGGCGGAGAGGGTGACCGGCAGCAGCGTGGCCCCGGCGGTCAGCCCGGCGCCCGTCGCCGCCGTCGGCAGCGCGCCGACCCGGTCGGCGAGCCAGCCGGCGACGGGCGAGGTGACCGTCATGGCGCCGATCTGGACCAGCAGCAGCATCCCGGCCACCTCGGGGCCCTCGTGCAGCACGTCGGCGACGAAGTACGGCAGCAGGAAGACCGTCACCGCGACGTTGAAGCACACCAGGAACAGCCCGAGGGTGGTGAACCCGAAACGGCGGGCGCGGACCAGCGCGACGACCGGCCGTGAGGCGGGCAACCGCGCCCAGGTCAGGCCGAGTCCCACGGACAGCGCGCCGAGCCCGGCGGCCAGCACCGGCCGGGCCGTGATCTCGTCGACGGCGACGAGCACCGCGGCGACCGTGCCGCCCAGCAGCACCGCCTCGCGCAGCAGCGGCAGCCCCGGGGCGGGCAGCCCCCGGCCGTCGCGGGGCAACGCCCGCAGGCCCAGCCAGAGCGCGACCGCGACGAGAGGCAGCTTCAGCAGGAACACCGCGCGCCAACCGACGGCGCCGGCGACCAGCCCGCCTGACGAGGTGCCGGCCATCCCGCCGACGGTCATGATCGTCACCACCGCGCCGATCACGCGGGCCCGCTGGTCCGCCCGCACGGTCGCGGCGATGACCGGCAGGTAGACCGCCAGGGTGAGCCCGCCCGCGACGCCCTGGAGCAGCCGTACGGCCAGCAGCACCCACAGCGCCGGGGCGAGGGCGGCGAGCACGCTGGTGACCCCGACACCGGCCATGGACACGGCGAGGATCAGCCGGGGATCCGCCCGGTCGGCCCAGCGGCCGGCCGGGATGGCGATAGCGGCCATCGGCAGCGCGTACGCGAGCAGCACCCAGGTCGTGGCGGCCGGGTCGGCGCCCAGGTCGGCGCCGATCGAGGGCAGTACGACGCCGGCCATGCTCATCTCGGAGGTCGCCACGAGCATGGCGAGGGCGACCGCCACGACCGGGGCCCAGCGGGTGCGGACGGCCGGAGCCGACGACTGCGGTGCGGGTGCGGTGGTCATGGGCACCGACGGTAGGGACGCGAACCCTCGTCGGGCATCTGTCGAACGACCGTACCGGCCACCGGGGCCGGGCCGGGCCGGTCGACCGGTCAGTTGACAGATGGCGGGGCCCCGCCGGCTGCCTAGCGTGGTCGGCACACCCACCCCGAACGCACTGGGAGAGCACCATGACCACGCAGAAGCTGCGGCTCGCCGTCATCGTCGGCAGCACCCGGGCGGGCCGGTTCGGCCCGGTCGTGGCCGACTGGTTCGTCGACCGGGCGCGCCGGCACGACGGCTTCGAGATCGACGTGGTCGACCTGGCCGAGGTCGACCTGCCGCCGACGCTCACCGCGTTCGGCGCCCCGCAGCCGGCGGCGGTGGACGCGCTCGCGCCACGGCTGGCCGCCGCCGACGCCTTCGTGGTGGTGACACCCGAGTACAACCACAGCTACCCGGCCTCGATCAAGACCGCGATCGACTGGTACCGCGACGAGTGGCGCGCCAAGCCCGTCGGCTTCGTCTCCTACGGCGGGGTCTCCGGCGGGCTGCGCGCGGTGGAGCATCTGCGCCCGGTCTTCGCCGAGGTGCACGCGACGACGGTGCGGGACACCGTCAGCTTCCACGGCTGCTGGGACAGGTTCGACGAGGCGGGGGCGCCGGTGGAACCGCAGGGCTGCGACAACGCCGCCAAGACCGTCCTGGACCAGCTCGGCTGGTGGGGGCGGGCACTGCGGGAGGCCCGCCAGCGCGTCCCGTACGCGGCCTGAGGTCCGCGCGGGAGAGCGTTGCCGGACAGCGCGCGGTACGTGTCGACGGGCCCGGTGGCCGCGTAGCGTTGACCCCCGTGCTACACGGCCGAAGCGAGGAGACCGCCCGGATCGACGCCCTGCTCCGGCAGGCGCGGGCCGGGCGCAGCGGTGTGCTCGTCCTGCGGGGCGAGGCCGGCATCGGCAAGTCTGCGCTGCTCGGCGACGCCGCGGACCGCGCCGACGACATGCGGGTGCTGCGCACCGACGGCATCGAGTCGGAGGCGGGCTTCCCGTTCGCCGGGCTGCACCTGCTCCTGGGCCGCGAGATCGACCGGATCGACGCCCTGCCCGCCCCGCAGGCCCGGGCGTTGCGGGTGGCGCTCGGTCAGGAGGCCGGCGGCGACGTCGACCGCTACCTGGTCGGGCTGGCCGTGCTGACCCTGCTGGCCGAGCTGGCCGAGGAACGCCCGCTGCTCTGCCTGGTCGACGACGCGCACTGGCTCGACCCGGCCTCGGCGCAGGCGCTGCTCTTCGCCGTCCGACGGCTCGACGCCGAGCCGGTCGCGGTGATCGTCGCGGTCCGCACCGACGAGGTGTCCCCGTTCGACCCGGCCGGTCTGCCGGAGCTGCCGGTCGGGCCGTTGGGCGAGTCGGCCGCCGCCGAGGTGCTGGCGCAGCGGTCGGAGCCGGTACCCGGCCACCTCCGGCCCGATCTGCTCACCGAGGCGCAGGGCAATCCGCTCGCCCTGCTGGAGTTGCCGGTCGACGGCATGCCGCGCCGGCTGCCGTCCTCGCGCTACCAGCGACTCCACGAGGTCTTCGCCGAGCGGGTGCGGCGGCTGCCCGAGGCGACCCGGCGGCTGCTCGGCGTCGCCGCCGACGCGTCCTCCGCCGACGCCTCCGTGGTGTTCCCGGCCGCCGAGCGCCTCGGCTGCACCCGGGACGACCTGGCCCCCGCCGAGCAGGCACAGCTCGTGCGGCTGGTGGACGGCCGGCTGGTGTTCCGTCACCCGCTGGTGTTCTCGGCACTGCGGGACACCGTGGAGGCCGGCAGCCGGATGGCGGCGCACGAGGCGCTCGCGGCGGTCTACGCGGCCCGGGGCGACGTCTGCTCGTACGCCTGGCACCGGTCGGCGATGGCGACCGGGCCGGACGAGGAGGCGGCGGCCGCCCTGGAGACCGCCGCGCGGAGCGGGTCGGCCCGGGGAAGCGCCGTGGTCTCGGCGATGTACGAACGGGCCGCCGGGCTCACCGCGGACCGGGCCCGGCGCGGGCGGCGGCTGACCGTCGCGGCGGAGGCGGCGGCCGACACCGGCCAGCTGGACCGGGCCGCGACGCTGGCCGACCAGGCCGCCGACCACGTCACCGATCCCGTGCGAATGGCCGACATCGCCCTGGTCCGCGCCATGGTGCTGGACTCGGTGGACCGTCCCAGGGAGGCCCACCGCCTGCTCTCCGAGGCCGCCGTGGCGGTGGCCGCCCTCGACCCGAGCCTGGCCGGTCACCTGCTCTTCCGCGCGGGCCGGGCGGCCGCCCACGCGGGCGACTTCGACGCGCTGGACCGCACCGCCGCCCGGGCCGAGGAACTCGGCGTGCCCAGCGCCCACCTGGTCACCGCGCTGTCGCGTGCGTTCGCCGCGCAGAACGCCCTCACCGACGCCGCCGTCGCACCGCTGCGGGTCCTGGTCGAGGAGACGACCGGCTGCGACCGGCACCTCGAACTGCTCGACATCGGGTGGTGGCACATCATGCTGGCCGACCTGGAGAGCGCGGACGACGTCGCGGCGCGGCTGGCCGCCGTGGCCCGTCAGCAGGGTGCCGCCGGCCTGCTGGCCTCGGTGCTGCCGCTGCTCGCCCGCGCCCAGCTCATGCGGGGCCGGCACGACGACGCGGAGGCCAACGCGACGGAGGGGCTGCGGATCGCCGCCGACACCGGGCAGCGCCGGCACGCGGTCTACCTGACCACCGTGCTCGCCGGCCTGGCCGCCATCCGGGGTGAGGAACAGCGGTGCGTCGAGCTTGCGGCGGCACCGATCGCGCGGGGCGTGACGCCGGGCAACGTCCACGCGGCCGGCGCGCTGAGCCTGCTCGACCTGGGCCTCGGCCGGTACGAGGCGGCCTTCGGCCGACTCTCCGGCCTGCTGGGCGCGCGGCACCGGGGCGGCGCGATGGCCAGCCTTCCCGACCTGGTGGAGGCCGCGATCCGGGTGGACCGGCGGGAGGACGGGCTGGCCGCCGCCCGGCAGTACGCCGAATGGGCCGGCCGCGTCCGTCAGCCGTGGACGGGGGCGGTCGCGCTGCGCTGCCAGGCGCTGCTGGACGGCAACGCCGACGGCCAGTACGCCCGGGCGGTGGCCCTGCACCGGGAGGGCGGCACCCCGTTCGAGCAGGCCCGCACGGAGCTGCTGTACGGCGAGTGGCTGCGCCGGGCACGCCGGATCAGCGAGGCCCGGATCGTGCTGCACTCGGCGCTGGAGATCTTCGACCGGCTCCAGGCCCACCCCTGGAGCGCGCGGGCGCGTGCCGAGCTGCGCGCCGCCGGGGAGAGCGTGCGGGCCGCCGACCCGGGCGTCGTGCAGCGGTTGACCCCGCAGGAACACCAGGTGGTGCAGTTGGCGGCCCGCGGGCTGAGCAACCGGGAGATCGGCGCGCAGCTCTTCCTGAGCCCCCGGACGGTCGGCTACCACCTCTACAAGGCGTATCCCAAGCTGGGCGTCGGCTCCCGCAGCGAGCTGGCATCCCTGGTGGCGGCCCGGCCCGATCACCCCGCCCGCGTCGAGGCGTAAGCCTCCGAGCTGGGGAAACACGTTCCGTGACTGTGGATAACCCGCATGTCGTCCACAGGGGTCACTGACGGTGTCGACTGCGTTGCAGGCTGCCCGTCATGACCCCGACCGACCGCCCCCGGCTCGCCGTCCGTTCCCCCGCCGACCTGATCGCCGCCGTGCCCTTCCTGCTCGGCTTCCACCCGACCGACAGCGTCGTCGTGGTGGCGATGCGGGGCCGCCGGATCACCTTCGCCGCCCGCGCGGACCTGCCCGACCTCGCCGATCCGCGCGACCCCGCCGGGCACCTCGCCGGCGTCGTGGCCCGGCAGCACGCCGAGACCGCCACGGTCCTCGGCTACGGCCCGGCGCCGCTGGTCACCCCGGCGGTCGACGCCGTGCGCGCCGCGCTCACCGCCGCCGGGCTCCCCGTGCTCGACGCCCTGCGCGTCACCGAGGGCCGCTACTGGTCGTACCTCTGCACCGAGCCGGCGTGCTGCCCGCCCGACGGCACCCCCTACGACGTCGGCGCCAGCGAGGTCAGCGCGGCGGCCGTCTTCGCCGGCCAGGTCGCCCTGCCCGACCGGGCCGCCCTGGTCGCGCAGGTCGCCCCGGTGACCGGTCAGGCCCGTTCGGCCGTACGCCGGGCCACCGCCCGCGCCGAGCGACGCCTCGCGGACCTGCTCGACCGGGCGCCCGCGACCGACCCGCGCGGCGAGCGGACGCTGCGCTCCGCGGGAGCGGCGGCGGTACGCACCACGCTGCGTCGGCACCGGCGGGGTCAGCGGCTCACCGACGACGAGGTCGCCTGGCTGAGCGTGCTGCTGACCCACGTGCCCGTCCGCGACCACGCCTGGGAGCGCACCGACGGGCGGGACGAGGACATCGCGCTCTGGACCGACGTGCTGCGCCGGGCCGAGCCGGAGCTGATCGCCGTGCCGGCCGCGCTGCTGGCGTTCGCGGCCTGGCGGGCGGGGCAGGGCGCGCTGGCGGCCGTGGCCCTGGAACGGGCCCTGGCCGAGCATCCCGGCCACTCGATGGCGCTGCTCCTCGACGACCTGCTGCGCCGGGGCGTTCCGCCGTCGGAGCTGGACGGCTGGCCGGCGGTGGGATCGCCCGGAGTGCTACGCCGCCGGCGCAGCCGGCGCGGCCCCCGCTGACCCCGTCAGAGCATCCCGAGCGCGGCGCCGATGACGGCCTGAGCGGTACGGCTGAGCTCCTCACCCTTGGCGTCGGTCGCGGTGATCGAGTACTGCATCCTGAACCGGCCGTCGCGGGTGGCCGCCACGCCGGTCAGGTAGCCGAACCGGGAGCCCGTCTTGATCCACAGGACCTCGCCTCCGGGCAGCGGGAACGCGGTGAGCCCGGCGCTGTACCGGGCCGGACCACCGGCGACGTCGGAGACTGCGGGCAGGGTGAACATCTCGGCCAACTGGGCCGGCGGCACGACCCGGCCGGCGAAGAGCGCGGCGACGAACGTGTCCAGGTCGGCGAGGCTGGAGATGACGTTGCCGGAAGCCGGCGTGAAGGTCTGGCTCCACGTCGTGGCGTCCACCAGTTCGGTGGCCCCGTCGCGTACGACGGCCTGGTACCCGCGTGCGTGCGGACCGAGGATGCGCGGGTCGTCGCCGGGGGCGTACGTGTCCCGCAGATGGAGCGGGCGGGCGATCCGCCGGTCCAGCTCCCGCGCGTACGGGTGGCCGGTGACCTTCTCCACCAGCAGGCCGGCGACGATGTAGCCCATGTTGGTGTAGTGCTGCTTCGTCCCGGGCTCGAACTTCCGGGGGTTACGCAGGCCGAGTCGCACGATCTGCTCCGGGGCCCACCGGTCGTACCGGTGGGCGAGCTGCCACTCGATGCCGTCCGGCATGGTCGGGCTGGGGATGCCGTTGGTGTGGTCGAGCAGCTGACGGACGGTGACGGTCGGGTAGTCGGCGGGCAGCAGCCCGGGCAGGTGACGCTGGACCGGGTCGGCCAGGTCGATGCGGCCCTCGGCGACCAGTTGCAGCACCAGTGCGGCGGTGAAGACCTTGGTGACGCTGCCGATCCGGAAGCGTGCGTGCGGCGGCACGGGGGCCTGACTGCGCAGGTCCCGGACGCCGGTGGCGCCGGTCCAGCAGCCGTCCGGGGTGGTGATCCGGACCTGGGCGCTGGTGGCGTCGGCGTTGGGTAGTCCGGCGATCGCCTGCCGGAGTGGGCCGGGGTCGAGGGTGCCGGGGCGGCAGTCGGCGGCGGAACGGGCCGGGGGTGCGGCGGTGACCGCGCCGGGGGCCACGACGCTCAGCACGGTGGCGAGCGCCGTCGCCACGAGGGCGGTCCGGCTGTTCATGATTCTCATGACATCGAGCCTTGTCTCCCGGTGCCGGCCGGGGCATCGGGGAGATTCCCCTGGCGCACCCGGACCGGAAGACCGGGGAGAACCCCGCCAGGAAGGGGGCCGGCCGGCCCCCTTCCCCACCTCCACACGCGTCGGCGCAACGTGGCTGGCCGGGCGAGCCTGCGGCAGGTCAGGCCCGGCGACGTCCTGTTGCGACCCGGCTCAGCCCGCGTAGATCGTGGTCCACCCGGTGGCCCAGGCGAAGCAGGAACCGTTCTTGCCCAGGCCCTCGCGGGCGCGGATCTTGGTCACGTTGATGGCGAAACTGTAGTGGCCCGCACCGATCGGAGCGCTCTTGCCGCTTCCTTTGCTCATGTAGTCGATCTCGGCGCGGCCCGGATTCGAGGAGTAGCTGTAGTAGGCCTCGGTCTGCAGGCAGGCCGAGTAGCCGTCGGCGGCGGTGTCCTCCAGCGTGCCGCGCAGAATGACGCGTCCGTCCTCGACGCCGACAGACCCCGCCGCGTGCGCCCCCGCCACATCTCCGTTGGTGTGGTAGAGCGACCAGTTGGCGACGGCCAACGCCGGCGATGCCGTGAAAGCGAGGACGGCTGCGGTCGTCGCCGCACAGATGGTGAACCTACGGCCCGTGATGCGCATTGATCGCCTTTCCGGCTAGAAGGCCAGTGACTTGTAGCCGGACGCGTAGACGCACGTCCCGCTGCTGTTCGTGATGCCCTCGCGGGCCTTGATCGTGCTTACGTTGCTGGCAAAGCTGTAATATCCGGCGCTGCCCAGGCTCTTGCTGTTGCCGTAGCCGCCCACCCGGTCGTACTCCCTGCGGGTGCCGCCGTCCGAGTAGGTCGCGAAGAACTCCAGGCAGGCGGACTTCCCATCGCTCTTGGTGTCCTCCAAGGTGCCGAACACGCACACCCGACCAAGGCCGTCGCACTGGGTGGTGGTGTATCCGTCGGCGTGCGCACCGACGACATCCCCGTCGCTGTGGTACAGCGTCCAGCACTTGCCGAACAGGATGTCGCAGTCGGCTGCGGCAGCCGGGCTGGCGACGACCGCCGTCGACACGGCCAGCCCCACGGCAACTGCCAGCAGTAGTCGTACTGGTTTCATCAGGGCTCCCTTTCCATGGGAATCGAGCGATCTCCCTTGGGCGACCGCAGAGTGCTCTTGTGCGGATCAGGTCAGCATTGGTGGGAAGCGGGCGGGTGCGGCAGGATCCAACCGTTGCTGCGCAGGAAGGATTCGGAGATGTAGCCCTGCTGCTGGGTGCCGGCCTTACGTACGTGCCACCAGAGCGGGCTCGTGACCCCGTGGGCGGTGATCTTCTCACCGACTCGGTAACAGTGCAGATAGACGTCAGATCCGCTGTTCCAGGTGCCGTTCGAACTGCAACTACGCCACGGGCCGCTGCGATAGTTGACGTCGTCGCCGACGGTTACGGCTGTCCAATTGCTCGGATTGGACCACGGATAACTGCAGGCGGCGGAAGCCGTGGGCGTCCCGGCGACAACGCCAGCGGCACCCGAAACGAGGACGAAGATCGAAGCCAACAATCTGCGCATGGCGCGTAGTGGACCATGGCCTTCGATCGTCCAACAAGCACAGTTGGCAGAAATACCGCGAAGGTCCACGGACGTGTACCGCGGAAGTTTAGGGGCGAATACCGCGAGAGTTTACGGCGAACCTACGACCCGTCCTCCTCGCCCGTGACCCGCTGCCGGTAACTGTTCAGGGAGAGGCCGAGCACCGACCGGAACTCGTTGGCGAGGTGGGCGTGGTCGCTGTAGCCGAGGTCGGCCGCGACCGCGGCCAGGGTCGTGTCCGGGTCGGTACGCAGGCGTTCGGCCGCCTCCTGTAGTCGACGCCGACGGATCATCGTCGACGGCGGCAGCCCGACGTACCGTGCCGCGAGCCGCTGCAACGAGCGGGTGGACAGACGTACGCGTACGGCGGCATCCTCGACCGTCCGGATCGCCGGATCCGTGTCGATGGCCTCGGCCATCGCGTTGGCCAGCAGCGCCTCGTCGTTCGGCGGTGGGATCGCCTCGCTGAGCCACCCCGCGAAGGCGTCGACGGCCCGGCGGTGCCGGGTCCGCCGGTCGCCCGGCCGGGTCATCTCGCGGTGCACCCGCGCGTGCAGGTCGGGCAGGTCCACGGCCTCGTAGCGGTCCCGCAGGGCCGCCGGATCCGCGACGAGGTGGGGTACGGCCGCCGGCCGCAGCAGGGCGCCGACGGCCCAGCCCGTTCCGGTCAGGTCACGGTGCGAACTGCCGGTCGTCGGCCCGGAGATGCCGACCGCGTCCGGTTCGACGACGAGGTTGCAGGCGGGGAAGGCGATCAGGTGCTGCCGGGAGGACCGCCCCGGCTGGATCTGCCACTCCGGGATCCAGAACCACCGCACCAGCAGCCGCACCGCGTCCGGCGGCGGGAGCCGGTCGAACGTGGGCAGCCGCGCCGGATAGAGGACACCCCGTGGGCTCGCCCCACCCGGGTCGGGAACCTGGCGCGAATCTTCAAGCCGGCCCACGCCCGCCGTTCCTACGATCGGTCACATGACTGCAACGACCCGAGCCGCCGACGGTGAGCACACCACGAACGGTACGCCGCACGGCGCCACCAGCCTGACCCCCTTTCTGGCGATCCCCGACGCGCGCGGCGCCATCGACTTCTACCGGGAGATCTTCGGTGCCCGGGTGGTCGACGTGACCGAGATGGGCGGGGTCGTGGCCCACGCCGTCCTCGACTTCGGCCACGGGCTGCTGCAACTCGGCGAGCCGATGCCCGACTACGGGCTCGTCGCGGCCCCCGAAGGGGACCAGGACTGCTACTCGATGGGCCTCTACTGCCCCGACGTGGACGCCGTCGTCGCCCGGGCCGAGGCGGCCGGCGCCGTCGTCCGTGAGGCGCCGTCCACGTTCGTGTCCGGCGACCGGTTCGCCAGCATCAGGGACCCCTTCGGCGTACGGTGGTCGGTCATGACCCGGGTGGAGGACCTCTCCGAGAAGGAGAGCGCGCGACGGGTCGCCGAATGGGCCGAGCAGCAGAACCAGGCGAGCTGACACGGGGGCGACAGCGCCGGCCGCTCGCGTGATGCCCAGCCGTCCGCGGCTGCGTGAACGAAGGTCACTTTCCCAGCGTGCGTACCGCAGTCGAGGACACCGCGGCCAGTTCGGGCTGCGCAGGCAGGAACACCGTGGGGACACCGAGCGACTCGTTCATCGCGGCGAGCCGGTACTCGCTCTGCAGGTCCGTGGTGTTCCGCAAGCCGCGGACGATCACCCCTGCTTCGTGGCGACGGCAGTAGTCGGAGGTCAACCCGCTCCAGGCCGCAACGCTCACGGAGGTCCATTCGACCGGCAGAATGGCCCGGACAGCGGCCGCTCGCGCCTCTTCGTCGGTGCACGGATTCTTGAGGCTGTTGACCGCCACGAGCACGACCACTTCGTCGAAGAGGCGGCGTGCCCGGTCCACCACATCCAAATGCCCGGGAGTGAAGGGATCGAAGCTGCCGGGGTAGACCGCCCGCACGCCTCTGCCGGTGCTCATGGCCCGACTGTAGGTATCGGCTGTCGGATCCGCTCGCCCCTCGCCGTGGGCGGTACGTCACAGCCACAGGGACTCGCCCTGCCCGACGCAAGCAGCGACACCCTGGCCATGCCCTGAGCAGAATCGCTCGCTTCCCGGTCTGCTTCCCCGGCAGGCTGTCGAGATGAGAGCGAGCTTCAGCGGTGAGGTGGCGACGTACTACGCGAGGCACCGGCGTGGTTACCCGCCCGAGGTGCTCGATGCCCTCGTGGGAGCGTTCGGCCTCAGCGCCGAGGACGCGGTGGTCGACCTCGGCTGCGGCACCGGCCAGTTGAGCCTTCCGCTCGCCGCCCGGGTCGGGACCGTCATCGGCGTGGACCCGGAGCCGGACATGCTGGTTCTGGCCCGCCAGGCCGCCCTCGACGCCGCAACGGTCAACGCCTTGTGGATGCTCGGCACTGACAACGACCTGCCCGCACTGGGTCGGCTACTCGGCGGACGGACGATCGGCGCGCTGACCGCCGCCGTCGCCATCCACTTCATGGACCGCGACGCGCTGTTCAGGGCCGCCCGGCCGCTGCTGCGTCCCGGCGGTGGCGTCGCCGTCGTCACCAACGGAGCGCCGCTGTGGCTCCAGGACGCCGACTGGTCCAGGGCACTGCGCGATTGCCTGGAACGGCTGCTCGGGCACCCCGTCACAGCTGCCTGCCAAACCGACGACGCCGGCCGCCTACGCAACCAGGACGCCCTCGTTCGCGCCGGCTACCGGTACGCGGAGTCGTCGGTGCGGTACGACGCACCGCTCACCGTCGATGACATGGTCGGCGGCGTCTTCTCCGCCCTGTCGGCCGACCAGCTGCCTTCCACGCAGGGACGAGCCACGTTTGCCGCAGAGGTGCGCGACGCCCTCGGTGGACGCGACGAGGTCACCGAGGGGGTCCGCGTCTGGCTCCAGTTCGGTACGCCCGACTGAGAGCCGCACCTCGCCCAGCTAGGCCCTCCATCTCCAGGGCCCGCCGGCATCGGAGCGCGCCCCGGATGGTCAGGCCCGCTCGGCGAACTCGACCACGAACGCGTGCCACGCCGCCACGTCATCGAACTGTGGGGAGCCGCCGGTCCAGCCAGGCGAGCAGGATCTGTGCGTACTGCGGGCTGATGCCGGCCAGGTTCTCGGCCTCGTGCAGGGTGGGCGCGTGGTCGCAGCCGGCCAGCCGGGCGATGGTCAGGTCTGCCGCAACGGCCGCCCGGCGCCACACCGTCAGGCTCTTCTCGATCGGGATCCAGGCGTCGGTGTCGCCGTAGCAGAGCAGCACCGGGCAGGTCAGCGCCGCGAATACCGGTTCCGGATCGAAGTCCATGTCGGCCCAGGCGCCGGGCTCCGGCACCTCGCGCGGCAGGAACGCCAGCGGGAACCAGGGCCGCTCGACGGCGGCGTCCAACTCCGCCTGGGCGACCGCCCGGGACAGCCCGCCGCGAAGGTACGCCTCTGTGACCCCACGCAGCCGGTCCAGCTCGGCGAGGTCGGCGTCGCCGTACCCGTGGCGGCGAAGTTGCTCGGCGGTGCCGTACCGCATCTGCCGGGCCGGGCTGACCCCGCTGCACCCGACGAGCACGAGGAGGTCGACCGGGTGGCGGCTGGCGGTCAGCGCCACCGCCCAGGCCCCCTGGCTGAACCCCCACAGTCCGACCGGGACATCACCGACCTGCCGGCGCAGCACGTCCAGGGCCGCCGCCGCGTCGTCGGCCTGGGCGTTCATCGGCACGTCGCGTCCGTCGATCCGGGGGCGCCGGTCGTAGCGCAGCACCGCGATGCCGGCAGGCGGCAGCAGCCGGGCCAGGTGCTCATAGAGGAAGTACGACCGGTTGTCGGCGTGGGAGCCGTGCAGCACGGCGAGGGCGCCCCGGGCCGGCCCGGCCGGCAGGTTCAGGGTGGCGGGGAGTTGCTGCTCGCCGACGCTCAGCTCCATGCAGGGCAGTCAAACACCGACCGGGCGTCTCCGTCTCGCCCGGTGAGGAGCTGGCGGCGCGCCGATGCGGTCCACCGCCAGGATCGGGCGGCCCTTGCGGCTCGCGTGGGACTGTCGAGCTGATGTCGCAGACGATTCACCGCCATCTGGTGTCGCAGCGAACCAGGCATCGCCTGATGTCACAGACGACTCAGCTCGACAGCGTCGCGCGACCTGTTCGCCCGCGGGCGGGCTCCGTCACCGCCGCAGGAGGCGCGAATCATCCGGTCAAGGCTGCGTGACGAGGCGCCAGCTCGACTGCTGGCGGTCACAAGCCGTCTCCCGCGCGGCGCTCGGGTTTGGCTGGGTGTCCGCGATCCTGCTCGCCCGCGCCGGGCCCGACGTGCGCTTCGGACGTCAGGCCCGCTCGGCCAGTTCGGCGACGAACGCGCGCCAGGCCGCCGGTGTGAAGGCGAGCGCCGGACCGGCCGGGTCCTTCGAGTCAGGGACGGCGACGACGCCGTTCAGAGGGCGAACTGCCGGGCCACCTGGTCGGCGACCTCGTCTTCGCACATCCCGGGGACCAACCGTATCGCCCGCACACCGAGCCGGTCGGTCTCGACGATCAGGCGCTCGGTGAACAACCGGTCGCGTTCGCTCAGATTCTGCCTCGCCCGTTCCGGATCACTGGTCTTCGCCGGGATCTGCCAGGTCGACCCTCGCTGGGCGAGGGCGGCGTCGCGGAAGTCCGCCGTCGGCAGCAGCCACACCGCGCGATCGACCTCGGCGAGCAGTGGCTTGACCAGGTGCGGGAGGAGCCGGAAGCCCTCGGCCACCACGCGAGTGCCTGCCGGCAGGCTCAGCAGGTCGTCCACGATCAGGTGGAACGCCTCGCCGTGGAACCAGTGGAACGTGTCCAGCATGATCTCCGGGGAACGGGTGAGCCAGCGCTCGTCCATGTCCATCGCCTTGAACCGGTCCAGGCAAGGCGCTTCCTCGGCGGTAACACGGTCGGCGTGGTCACCCATGACATCGTCGGTGGCGTACAGATGCAAGCCGTACCGGTTGGCGAGCCGACGCGCGATCGTCGACTTACCGCTCGCAGGTCCACCGCCGATCCAGAACACGTTGCCAAGGCCCTCACGTGCGGCATCCGTCGTCAGGTCAGCCTGTCGGGTGTGCATCCCCTCGGCCATGGCTCCGCTTGCGCAGGTGCCGAGGTGCCCTTGAAGGTGGTCCACACACCATGTGTAGCGGATACGCCATCCGACGGGAGGACTGCCGGGCGGTCATCGTCGGTGCGGCCTCGCCTGTTTCGCGGTCCCCATGAGATTGGCGGTCCGTAGGCGTGACTGACGTTGTGGCAGGCCGAGAAGCCGATCGCGGCCCAGTCGCTTTCCCGTCTCCAGCGGAAGAGTTCGGGGGCCTGGCGAGGGGCGGGAGGAGGGCTCGCGTCCTCCGCGTCAGCCGGTCTGGGGGAAGGCGTGACCGCGTCCCGGGTGTTCAGGCCCGCTCGGCCAGCTCGGCGACGAACGCGCGCCAGGCCGCCGGTGTGAAGGTGAGTGCCGGGCCGGCCGGGTCCTTCGAGTCACGGACGCCGACGACGCCGGGAAGATTGTCGGCGACCTCGACGCAGTTGCCGCCGTTCGAGCTGCTGCGGGTGCTCTTGCGCCACTGCGCGCCGATCAGGTCAGCCATGATCTTGCCTCAAGGAAGTCGATGGATTGGTCTCGCGGAAGCGCGAGCGATCTCACGGTATCCCACACGGCCCAGAGCGGAGCAACGTCATTTGTGATGCGGCCGGTGGCCTGATCGTCGAGGTAGCCGACGTCCTCCCCGTCGCTCGTCGTGGCGATGACGAACGGTCCGGCCTGCCCCGGGTGGAAGCCCGCCTTCAACGGCAGGACATGCACCATGACGTTTGGTCGCGCGGCCACCTCAGCCAAGTGGTCGAGCTGGGGCACCATGACTGCCGGCGTGCCTCGCCGCAACGCCGCCTCATCGATCACGAAGACTGAGAGGGGCGGGCGGGGCCGCTCGAATACCGCAGCCTGCCGTCGCAGCCGCGTTTCGACGTAGCCGGCTGCGTCGGCTACGAGGGGGCCGCTGGCGAGTACCGCGCGGGCGTACTCCTCGGTCTGAAGAAGCCCGGGAATGACAGTGGATTCGTAGCAGCGCAGGCCGGCTGCCTCGCGCTCGATGTCCGTCCATGGCTGGAACCACGCTGGCTCTCTTCGCTTCAGTGCGTCCGGCCAGAGCTCTTCTATGTCCTTGTTCAGGATCTCGGCGACCCGGGCACGGTGACGGGTCTGCGGGATTCGTCCCTGGCTCACCCAGCGTGCCGCCGTCTTCGGATCGACGCCGATCTGAGCTGCGAGGCTCTCCGCAGTCTCGCCGGCCTTCGCCATCGCTACCTGAACCGCCCGGTTCATCCCTGCTCCTCGCCTGAACGTCCTGAATATCCCCGGTACAGACTGCTACGCGGTGTGATCGGCTGGCAACCCTCGGCAGGGTGCCAAGTGGACGGCGCGAGCCGGTGGAGGCATCCCGAGGCCCGCCGGTCGTGCCGCGAGGGGGTCGCCGCCGGGCGAGCATCCGTGGCGGCCCCCTCCTCCACACCGACGGACGAGGGGAAAGACCTTGCCGGAGCGCCAGCCGGACCCGAAGCCCGACCCGAAGCCCGCGCTGCGGCAGATCAGGTCGGGTGACGTCCTGCACCTGACCCGGTCCGCGAGCCCGCAGTTCGTCCGCCCGATCTCCGTGCGCGTGATTCGCGTCCTGACCGACTGGCACACGTACCACGGTTGGTGCTGGATCGACGTCTACCAGCTGGGCGCGCGCGGCGACGCCGTGGACCGGCGCTCGCTCTACGTGTGGTGCGAGGGGGTCCGCTGGCGTACCGCAGCTCCGGCCTCGTCGGCGCAGGCCCACCGCCGTCCCGTGACCCGCCGCCGGGTCACAGCGTGACCCGGCGCCGCGACCACCTGCCCACCCGGCCCACCTGGCGCTGCGCGGCCTGCGGCATCGCCTGGCCGTGCTCGGCGGCGAAGCTGCGGCTGCTCGCCGAGTACCGGACGGACCGGCCGGCCCTGCTGATCCACCTGGCGACCCTTCAGGCCGAGGCGGGCGAACAGCTCGCCGCGCTGGACCACGCCACGACGCCGGCCGGCCTGACCGCCCGCTTCACCGCCTGGGCCCGCCCGCGCTGACCGCGCCATCGGAAGCGCCGGCACGGCAGACAGCGGCACGGCAGACAGCGGCACGGCAGACAGCGGCACGGCAGGCACCGGCAATGCTGGTCTCCGTCGAAAGATGTAGTGGACGTTCGTTCCGTAGGGCGAGTCGACAGGATCGACGCCGGCACAGAATGGGTCCGTGCCCCAACCCACCGCAAGCACCGCATGAGCGTCGGACTGCTGCTGACGCTCGCCGGCCTGGCCCTGGTCGACAGCACGAGCATCGGCACGCTCTTCATCCCCGTCTGGCTGCTGCTCGCTCCCGGGCCGGTCAACGCCCGACGGATCCTCGTCTACCTCGGCACGATCGCCGTCTTCTACTTCGGCATCGGGCTGCTGCTCGCCCTCGGCGGCAGCCGGCTGGCCGACGTCCTCGGCGGGGCGATGGACAACCGACCGGTGCTCTGGGTACAGCTCGTCCTCGGGGTCGGGCTGTTCCTGCTCAGCTTCCGCTACGACAGCAAGCGGCGTCCGCGCAGCGGCGGGGTGCTGCGCTGGCGGGACCGGGCCACCGCCGGCGACTCCTCCGCGCGGTGGCTGGTGGGGCTGGCGCTGCTCGCCGCGCTCGCGGAGGTGGCGACGATGCTGCCGTACCTCGGCGCGGTCGGCCTGCTGACCACCTCGGGTCTCGGCGCGGCCGAGATGGTGGGGCTGCTCGCCGGCTACTGCCTGGTCATGATCCTGCCGGCGGTGCTGCTGCTGGCGGCCCGGATGGCGCTGCCGAGGCTGGTCGAGCCGGTGCTGGCCCGGCTCAACGCCTGGATCATGCGAACCTCGGGCAGCATGCTCGGCTGGATCCTCGGCATCGCCGGCTTCCTGGTGGCCCGCGACGCCGCGGTCCGGTTGGGGCTGTTCGGCTAGGCCGACGGATCAGGTGGTGATCCGGTCGGGGCGGGCGTAGACGTTCATCGCCTCGCCGCGCAGGAAGCCGACCAGCGTCAGCCCGGCCTCCTCGGCCAGCTCCACCGCCAGGGTGCTCGGCGCGGAGACCGCCGCGAGCAGCGGCACCCCCGCCATCCACGCCTTCTGGGTCAGCTCGAAGCTCGCCCGCCCGGAGACCAGCAGGACGTGCCCGGCCAGCGGCAGCCGCCGCTCGCGGACCGCCCAGCCGATGACCTTGTCGACGGCGTTGTGCCGGCCCACGTCCTCGCGCAGCACCACCAGGTCGCCGTCGGCGGTGAACAGGCCCGCCGCGTGCAGGCCGCCCGTGCGGTCGAAGCCGCGCTGGGCCGCGCGCAGCCGGTCCGGCAGCGCGGTCAGGACCGCCGCCGGCACGGTCAGCGGGTCGTCGCCCACCGCGAAGACCGATCGGGTACGCACGGCGTCGATGCTCGCCTTGCCGCACACCCCGCAGGAGCTGGTGGTGTAGAAGTTCCGCGCCGGATCGACGGCGGGTTCGGGCACGCCGGGCGCCAGCACCACGTCCACCACGTTGTACGTGTTGGGTGTCTCCGCGCCGGCGCAGAGCTGCGCGGTGCGTACGTCGTCGGCGGAGCGGATCAGCCCCTCGGTCAGCAGGAAGCCGATCGCCAAATCGAGGTCGTCGCCGGGCGTACGCATGGTCACCGCGAGCGGCCGTCGCCGGCCGGGGCCGGCCGCGCCGACCCGGATCTCCAGTGGTTCCTCCACGGCGAGGCTGTCCTGCCGGCGTACCGAGGTGCGGCCGGTCGCCGCGTCGAGGTCGATGCGGAGCACGCCGCGCCGGTCAGTCGCCCGTCCCATCCCGCCATCCTGCACCCCCGGGCCGGGGCGCCGCGCGGCGACGGCCCGTCCGTATCCGCGATGTACGCGACCTGTACGCCGCCCGCCGTACGGTGTGACCGTCCGCAGGAGGAAGTCCGGAGAGGGTGGGCCATGGCCGTCAGGGTCGCTGTCGTGGACGACGGGTCGCTGACCTTTCGGGGGGTCGCCGACGCCCTCGGGCGGGCTCCAGGGGTGACCGTGGTCGGCGTGTTCCCCTCGGTCGAGCCGGTCGCCGCCCTGCGGGACGCGCCGCAGGTCGTCGTCGCCGACCGCTGCGCGGAGTCGAACGCCGGCCCGTGGTGGCCCGACGGGCCGGCGTTCGTCGTCCTCGCCACGTGCCAGGACGCGGTACGGGTGCGGGCTGCCCTGGACGCGGGCGCGCTCGCCTATCTGGGGCGGGACGTCGACGAGGCCACCCTGCTGCGGGCGGTCCACGCCGTCGGGCGGGGCGACCTGTACCTCGACGGCGCGGCGCGCGTCGCCCTGCTGCCCGACGCCGTCGCCGATGTCTGCGACGGCGGTCCGCCCATGCTGACCGCCCGGGAACGGGACGTGTTGCGGCTCGTCGCCGAGGGCCTCACCCACCAGCAGATCGCCCGCAGGCTCTGCCTGTCCAAGTCGACGGTCGACACCTACACGCATCGCCTGCGACAGAAGACGGGCGCGGTGAACAAGGCGGGACTGACGCGGATCGCGATGGCGTTCGAGGTGAACCCCGCCGCCTAGGACCGCGTGGCAGTCACGTCAGCCCCGGGTCTGCACGAGGAACGAGTAGCCGATCTTCTTCGTGCCGTTCCAGTTGTACATCGGGTAGCACGGCCCCGGCGACGTCCACGAGCTGACGTACGCCGGCCGGGCCGCGTTGCACGCCTTGAGCGTGGAGTAGAGCGGGCTGTTGTAGGCCGCCTGGGCGGGCGCGGCCAGGCCGAGCACCGTACCGCCGGCCACGGCTGCGACCGCGATGAGGCTGCGGACGCGCGGGCGGCGCGGAGTCTTCGCCATCGTTGCTCCTTTCTTCGCTTCGGCCGTCAGGGGCCGAGGGTGTACCGGTTGGAGAATCGGGGTGGGACCGGCGGTCGCCACCCCCGTGGGCCGTCTCTGATGGGCACGGCAGAACCGGACCCGAGATCTGCCGTGCCCCGTCCCTCGCCGAGCCCGTCGCTCGGGAGGGCCGCGTTACAGGACCAGGCTGCACCGGCGGCCGTCCACGATCACGTCCCACTTCTGTGTAGGCCGCCGCTCCACACGGGAGAGCCGGGCAACCTCTCGCCCGTTGCCTCGCATCTCCCGGCGAGGCGTCGGGCGGATACCGTGGCCCGGTGGACGCGTACGCGGCGGTGGTGCTGGCGGGTGGGGCCGCGCGCCGGATGGGGGGCGTCGACAAGCCCGCCCGGACGGTCGGCGGCCGGCCCATGCGGGACCGGGTGCTCGCCGCGGTCGCCGACGCCGCACCGCGCATCCTGGTCGGCCCGGCCGGACCGGTGCCCGCCGGGGTGCGGGTGACCCGGGAGGAACCGCCGGGCGGCGGCCCCGTCGCCGCCGCCGCGGCCGGGCTGGCCCTGCTCGACGCCGGTACGCCGGTGGTCGCCCTGCTCGCCGCCGACCTGCCCCTGCTCACCCGCGCGGCGGTCGGGGAGTTGCTCGGCCACCTCGACGCCGGTCACGACGGCGCCTGCTACGTCGACGGCGACGGGCGGCGGCAGACCCTCTGCGGCGTGTGGCGGGTGGCCCCGCTGCGCGCCGCCCTGGTCCGCCTCGCCGCCGAGCGCGCCAGCGGGCAGCCCGACGGGTCCGCCGCGTCGCTGGCGGGGGCACCGATCAGGGCGCTGCTCGCCGCGCTGCGGGTACGCGAGGTGCCGTGGGCCGGTGCCGGCCCGCCGCCCTGGTTCGACTGCGACACTGACGAGGACGTACGCCGGGCGGAGGAGTGGGCGCGATGACGGTCATGGACGACTGGGTGACGGCGGCCTGTGCCGAGCTGGACCTGGATCCCGCCCAGGTGCCGGTGCCGGCCGTGCTCGACCTGGCCAAGGACGTGGCGCACCAGGTGCTGCGGCCGGGCGCGCCCGTCACCGCGTACCTGCTGGGGCTGGCGGTCGGGCGGGGCGCGGACCCGGCCGGCGCCGCGGCCCGGCTCAGCGCGCTGGCCGCCGACTGGCCGGTCGGGCTCGGCGCCGAACGCCCGGGCGGGACACCCGCCTGACCTCCGCTGTCCGATCACGGTCGGGCTGATTCGCCTCCCCCGTTCCGTGGGTAGGGTGACCGTGACGGACGGAGGCGATCATGACGGCGGACCACCCCTCGGCGCCGGGCGGCGACTCGCCCGGCACCCTGCCGGCGCACCACGAGCCGATCCTGCTCGACGAGCCCAGCACGGCCGACCTGCGGGCCAAGGTCACCCAGGCCTGGCACGAGTTCGCCCGGGCACTCGCCGAGCGGTTGGCGGCGCTCCCCACGGGCACGCACGTGGAGCTGACCCTCGACCCGACGGCCTCCGGCACCGGCGACGCGGTCTACTCGGTCAGCATCGACGTCGGCGAGGAGGGCCGGCTGGCCGCCCGCGCGGTCGGCAACGCCACCCTGCCGGAGGGCTACCGGCTGGACCGGGCCGCCGTGGCGGACATGATCGCGCTCGGCTGGTCGCCGCCCGGCGTGGTGCCGGGCTCCGGCGAGCACTTCGGGCTGGACAGCGGCACCGCCGAGGCCGCCCGGCTGGCCGCCCTGCTCACCCGGACGCTGCGCGACGTCTACGGCGCCCCGCACCCCGCCTTCCTCGTCTACCTCATCCACGACGCCGAGGGCGAAGCGCTGCCGGTGGAACCGCTGGGCACCGCGCGCAGCGAGTTCGGCCCCGACCGCAACGTGGAGGCCGACCTGGACGAGGCGCTCGCGGCGGCCGCCGCCGCCCAGGCGCCCGAGCACGACACGGCCGCGCTCGCCGAACAGGTCCGCACCGTCGTCTCGACCATGCTCAAGTCGGAGCCGGACCGGTTGCAGGTCGACTCCGACGGCGACATCAACATCCGCGCCGGTTCGGCGATGGTCTTCGTCCGGGTCCGCGACAACCCGCCGCTGGTGGACGTCTTCTCCCCGGTGCTGACCGAGGTCGAGCCGACCGAGCGGCTCTACGTGAAGCTCTCCGAGCTGACCAACCGGATGCCCATCGGCCGGCTCTACTGCGCCGACGACACCGTGTGGGCGTCCATCCCCGTCTTCGGGCGCAACTTCCAGGCCACCCACCTCATGCTCGCGGTCCAGGTGATGACCGGGCTCGCGGACGAGCTGGACGACCGCCTGCACGGCGAGTTCGGCGGGAAGCGGTTCTTCGGCGAGGGCGACAAGCCGGTCAAGCGGGACCAGGAGGAACACCGCACCGGCATGTACCTCTGATCCACGCCCCACCACCGGCAGGCGGCGGGGTGGAGCACGGACCGGTGGTGGCGGGTGGAGCCCGGAAACCCCGAGAAACCGGGCCCCACCCGCCGGGGAGGGAGGATCAGGTCACGGGGAGCCAGTCGAGGCTCCGGGCGGTGGTCGGATCGGTGGCCCGCAGGCCGGCGGCGGAGACGGTCCAGAGCACGTCCCCGACCAGCAGCGACCGCAGGACCGGGCCCGCCGGGCCGGTGTGGGAGACCGTGCCGACCTCGCCGATGTCGGTCCCGGACACCCGCAGCAGGCGTACGTCGTCGCCGACCGGCAGCGCGACCAGGCCCGTCTCCGGGTGGTGCAGGAAGGCGTGCGTGTCGTGCTCCAGCGCGGAGTACGCCTTCGGCACGTGCCACTGGTCGAGCCGGCTCGGCCGGGCGGGGTCGCGTACGTCGAACAGCGAGACCTGGAGCCCCTGCGCCCGTCCCCGCCGGTCGGCCTCCTGGCCCACCCCGAGCAGCCGGCCCTCCGGCAGCGGGTGCAGGTACGCCGAGTAGCCGGTGATCTTCAGCTCCCCGGTGACCCGGGGCGCGGTCGGATCGGTCAGGTCGACCGCGTAGAGCGGATCGGTGAGCCGGAACGTGACCACGTACGCGGAGCCGCCGAGGAAGCGCACGGAGTAGATCCGCTCGCCCGGGCCGAGGCCGGTGACCGCGCCCGTCCGGACCAGCGTGTGCCCGTCGGGACGCAGCACGTGGACGGCGGACTCCGAGTTCGGCCGGGTGCCCCAGGCGTCGCCCGTGGTGGTGGCCACCCGCAGGTGCCCCTGCCACTCGGAGAGGGCGTACTGGTTGACGAGCGACCCGGGCACCGAACCGGAGGCCACGTAGCGGGGACGCCCGGGCGCGCCGGTGTCGAACCGGTGGATCTCGGTGACCTGCGGGCCCGGCCGCCGGACGTCCCCCCGGAACGAGCCGGGCCTGGGCGGCACCGGCCGTTCCCCGGCGAGGTAGAGACTGCTCCCGGTGCCGTAGACGGTGGTGGCGTCGGCGGCGACGCTGACCGGGTCGCCGTCGCCGAGGCGGTCGCCGGCGAGGTCGAAGCTCAGCACGGTCAGCATCGACGTGCCGGACCAGGCGGGCGGCCGGCTCAACCGGTCGCAGCCGACCCGGCCGGTGTGCCGTTCCGCCCCGGCCGTCCACTCGTACGCCGGCAGCCACGCCTCCACTCCGGCGGCGGCGATCACCGCGCGGTTGGCGGCGGTCCGCGTCGCGTCGGTGCCCCGTTCGGCGTACGGGAAGACCAGTTGGGGGCGGCTGCGGACCACGACCCGGGCGGTGTTCCCGGTCTGCCGGGCGTCGACGAGGCTGCCGTCCATCCGGTAGGTGCCGAGCACCCGCGGCGTGCCCGCGAGGTCGACGAGGATCAGGCGCGGCGCGGTGCGGGCCCGCGCGGCGCGGGTCGTCGACTGGAGTTCCGCGCCGATCTGGGTCAGCACCAGCGCCCGGTCGCCGTGCAACAGCAGGGTCGCCTGCTCACCCCACGTCAGCTCCGGCAGCGTCCGCGTGAGGTCGAGGCGGCCCGTCTCCCGGCGGGCGGCCGGGTCCACCACCCGCAGCACGCCCCGGGTGACGGTCACGATCCGCCGCCCGTCGGTCTTGACCAGGTCGGGTTCGTCCGCGCCGGCCTCGTGCACGTTGGTCGTGGAGTGCTCCTGGGCGGGCTGGGCGGACTGGGCTGACGCCCGGGACCCGGACGCGTCCTTGGCCACGTCGCCGAAGGCGGCCCCGGTGCGCCAGCCGTTGCCGAAGCCCCACGGGCCCACGGACGCGTCGGCGGCGGCACGGAGCCCGCCCAGCGCCTGGGCGCAGGAGTCGTAGGAGACCAGCACGGGCGCGGTCGTCGGCTGCCTCGGGCCCGGTGGGTCGGGCGGCGCCGCCGGGATCGCGCTGCCGCCGAGCAGGGTGAGCGCGGCCAGCGTGCCGACCGCGAAGATGTGGGCTCCCCGTGTCATGGCCGGTTCGACGCGCCCGGCCGGCGGGTGGTTCCGGCCCTCCGCCGACCTTCCGCGCCGCGTTTCCCGCCGGGCCTGCCCCGGTCAGCGGGGCGAGGGGCCGACGCCGGGGGAGTCCACGAGCCGGGAGAGCACGATGGTGCTCCGGGTCGAGGTCACGAAGGACTCGGCCCGCAGCCGTTCCAGCGCCGCCTCCAGGTGCCCGATGTCGGCGGCCCGCAGGTGTACGAGCGCGTCGGCCTCGCCCGAGACGGTGTACGCGCCGACCACCTCGGGGTGCCGACGGGTGGCGACCCCGATCTGGGCCGGGGTGGTCCGGCCGGCGCAGAACAGCTCGACGAACGCCTCGGTGGTCCAGCCGACGGCGGCGGGGTCGACGACGGCGGTGAAGCCCCGGATCACGCCGGCCGCCCGCAGCCGGTCCACCCGCCGTTTGACCGCCGGAGCGGAGAGCGACACCCGCTGACCGATGTCGGCGTACGAGGCGCGGGCGTCCGCGACGAGCAACGCAATGATCCGCTGGTCCACGTCATCTATCTGCAACGTTCCGCCTCTGGGAAGCAACGGTTGTGGCTGTTACCAAAGTTCGAGGGTACCTACCCTTGGTCATCGTGAACCAGCAGCGAGTCGCGCGAAAGCGGACATATCTCATGTGCTCGCCCGAGCACTTCGCGGTCGAGTACGCGATCAATCCGTGGATGGACGTGACCACCCCGGTCGACTCGCAGCTTGCGGTCAAGCAGTGGGACCGGCTGCGGGAGAGCCTGGTCGGTCTCGGCCACGAGGTGCACCTGCTGACTCCCGAGCGGGGCCTGCCCGACATGGTCTACGCGGCCAACGGGGCGTTCGTGGTCGACGGCACGGTCTACGGCGCGCAGTTCAAGCACGAGCAGCGGGCCGCCGAGGCCGCCGCGCACCGGGCGTTCTACGAGTCGCAGGGCTGGCGGTTCATCGCGCCGATCGAGACCAACGAGGGCGAGGGCGACTTCGCGTACCTGCCGGAGGCGCACGGTGGGCTGATCCTCGCCGGGCACGGCTTCCGCACCGAGCTGCCGGCGCACGCCGAGGCGCAGGAGGCGCTCGGCCGGCCCGTGGTGTCGCTGCGCCTGGTCGACCCGCGCTTCTACCACCTGGACGTCGCGCTCGCCTCGATCGACGACGAGAACGTCGTCTACTACCCGGGCGCCTTCTCCGCCGCCAGCCAACGGGTGCTCACGCAGCTCTTCCCCGACGCGGTGGTCGCCGACGCCGAGGACGCCCTGGCCTTCGGCCTCAACCTGGTCAGCGACGGGCTCAACGTCGTGCTGAACAGTGAGGCGACCCGCCTGGCCGGGAAGCTGAAGGCGGCCGGCTACCACCCGGTCCCGGTCGAGCTGGCCGAGCTGAAGAAGGGCGGCGGCAGCGTGAAGTGCTGCATCGCCGAACTCCGCCACTGACCTGCCGCTCCGCCGCCCCACCGCCACCGGACGCGTGGGGGTGGGGCGGTTTGGTGGTTCAGCCGAGCGTGGCCAGCTCGGTCACCAGGACGTTGGACAGCACCTGGCCGTCGAGCTGGACCTCGCGCAGGTACCACCGCTGCTGCGGCGTACGGGGCTGGTTGAACTGCCACAGCCCGCGCGGGCTGTCGATCTGGCCGATCTTGCCGAGGGCCAGGTTGACCTGCTGCGGGGTGGGTGACCCGCCGGCGATCCGGATCGCCTGGTCGAGCACCTGCGCGGCGTCGTACGAGGCCATCGCGTAGGTGGTCGGCGAGGTGCCGTGCTTCTTGCGGTACGCCGAGGCGAACCGGCGGTTGGCCGTGTTGTTCAGGTCGGACGAGTAGTTCAGCGCCGTCTGGATGCCCAGCGCGTCCTCGGCCTTGACGCTGCTCAGCACGGCGCCCTCGGTCAGGAAGCCGGGGGCGTAGACCTTGCCGGTGAACCCCTCGATGCGCAACTGCTTGATGAACTCGACGGCGGCCGGCCCGGCGAAGAAGCAGAACACCGCCGTCGGGTTCCGGCCCAGCGCCTTGCGGATGTCGGCCCGGTACGCGGACTTCGACGGGTTGGTGAAGACCTCCGTCGAGACCACCGCGTCCTTGATCCGGGGGTCGGACTCGCCGAACTCCTGCCGGAAGCCCCGCACCACGTCCTGGCTGCCGACGCTGTCCGGCGCGATGATCGCCAACCGCGCCGACGGCTCCAGCTGTTCGCGCAGGTAGCGGCCCAGCGCCCGGCCGGCCTCGTCGAGCACGTACGACGTCCGCCAGATGTAGACGACGCTCTGGAGGCTGGACGGCGAGGCGTTGGAACCGATCAGGGGCACCCGGGCCTGTTCGACGGTGTCCCGGATGCCGGACATGACGTTCGCGTCGACCACGCCGGTGAGGGCGAGCACGCCCTGCTTCAGCAGCCCCTCGACGGCGGCCTTGCCGGTCTTGACGCTCTCGCCCTCGTCGGCGGTGAGCAGGGTGGTGGGGTGCCCGCCCAGCAGCTTGTCGTTGAGATCGAGGAAGAGCTGGAAGCCGTTGGTGATCTCGTCGCCGATCGCCTTGAGGCCGCCGCTGGTCGGCGCCACGAGGCCGATCTTGATCGGGCTTCCCGTGCCCGCCTCGCCGTCGGCGTCGTCGGTGCCGCACCCGGCGACCAGTCCGGCCGTACCGAGAGCGGCCAGCAGTTGGAGGGCCCGCCTGCGGTTCATCTGCGACACCGAGTTCCTTCCGGGGAGCGTTGCAGGGCGGATCACGCCCCCTCGGCGTTCTACCCGGTCAGCGACGCTGCGTCAATGCTTAGCGATCTTTCCGCAGCGATCGGAAAGCAGCCGTGATCTCTGGCCATGCGGCGGACTCCGGATCGATGAGCCCGAAATGCTCGCATTCCGGCAGCTCAACGAGGTGAACGTCGCCGCCCGCCGCCCGGCCGGCGGCGACGAACTCCCGACTCATCCCGACCGGGACGTGCTCATCGAGTGAGCCATGCGCAACTACTGTCCGTGTCGGAATGGGCACCAATGAACGTGGATCCGCTGCGGCGTACCGCTCGGGGTGGTCCGCCGGGCCGCCGC
>NZ_WAAS01000045.1:0-36448 GCF_008806585.1 Micromonospora sp. AMSO12t | reverse complement strand
AACCACCGACGCCGCCACTCCGCCCTGGGCTACCTCAGTCCCGCCGACTACGAACAGACCCTCACACCGACTACGCTGCATCAGGTCGCGGCATAACCCGGTGTCCACATCCCGGGGGGGAACCTCACCTCACCGGTGTCCTCATGGTCTGTCAGGTCGGAGATCAGGCCAACGACGACTACGACCGTCCCGCTTCTCCGGGCATCCAGTTCCCTGTTGGCACGCTCGGCGAGGACCTACCCAAGCGGCGCGTGGAGTAGGAGACGATGAGCCTGGCAGGACGGGCTCGGGTGACGTTGCGTGCATCGATCCCGTATGACTCCCACCGGGATCATCAGCTGGTCAATCAGAACGCAGGTAGGCCCGTCGTTCTAGACTGCGGCAGTGAATAGACCGGGCCGCATCCACCTCGATCGTTTTTGGCGGCCGCGGGGATCAGCCGGGCGCGGAGAAGAGACGCGGGCGGCACTAGCGGCGGGGCAAGGCGTTGCCGCAGGGATCAAGACTATGGTCGAAGCTGCTACCGGCCGTTGCACGGTGTTCCTTGCCCCGCCGGGTGCCGGCAAGACTACTGAGCTTAAGCGCCTCGTGGCCGCCTCGGGCCCACGAGCGCGCCGGGTCTCGCTCGGTAGTCCGGGAAGCGAGGATTGGCTGCTCGATGCAATCGGTCAAGCCGTCGGCGCTATAACCGCCCCAGGTGACGCTGCCAGCGATGTCTTGGCGCCGCTGTTGGCGCTGGACAGCGTCGACGAGACGTCGTTGACGGTGTCCGGGTTGATTGAGTTCGTTGAGCAGACGGCCGATGGGCTGCCCGAGGGCTGTCGGTTGATTCTGGCCTGCCGCAGTGCGGGTTGGCTGTCGGCAGTCGAGGACGTTCTACGCGAGAAGGTCGGCGACGTCAACGTGTTCGTGCTCGAGCCGCTGACAAGTGACGACGTCGCGCGCTATGCGCGTTCCGCAGGCCTGCGCGAGGAAGCATTCGTTGACGCACTCTCTGCCGCCGGCGCCATCGAACTGGCGACCAGTCCGCACACGCTGTCGCTGCTCGTCGATGAGTACATGGCGGCGGACGGGACGCTGCCGGCCAGCCAGGTCGACCTGTTCGCACGAAGCTGCCGCCGCCTTGTCACCGAGCCACGCCGGCCCCAGGATCCGGAGGTCGCGACAGATGTGGAACGACTGCTCACAGCAGCCGGGTGGATCGCCACGCTGAGCGTGTTCAGCGGACGCCCGCTGGTCACCCTCTCCGACGTGACGGGGCCCGATCACTTGGCGGCGATCGACTGCGCGCCTGCGGTGGCCGCCAAGGACTTCGCCGATGTCCTGCGTACGGCGCTGTTCGCAACCGCCGACGATGGCCGGCTTGTCTTCGCGCACCAGACCGTAGTCGAGTTTTTGGCGGCCGAGCACTTGGTCGCGACGGGGCTGCCGCTCAAGCGGCTAGGTGTGCTGCTCGACGAGCACGGAGGTCGGCTCGCGCCTCAGGTCCAGGCGGTGGCGGCCTGGCTCGTGGCGATAGCGCCGCAACGGTTCGAGGCGCTGCTCGATGACGACCCGGAGGCATTCGTCCGTAGCGGCGTCGAGCTGCGGGACCCGCGCTACCGCAAGGTCCTGGTCGGTCGGCTGCTCGACCTCGCGCAACGTCACGAGCTGGTCGGGTTCAGCGGACTCGACCTCACTGGTCTCGCCTACGAGGGGATAGAACAGCGGCTGCTCGCGGTGCTGAACGATCCTGCAAGCACCGCGGACGCGTGCTATCTAGCCGTCCGCCTCGCCCGCACGAACGGCCTGGCCAGTATGAACGACGCTCTAGTGGACGTCGCGGCGAGTGACAGCCGGCCGGTGGTTGTCCGGGCGGCGGCGGGACACGGTGCTATGGAACTCGTCGCACCCACCCCTGGGAGCCGGCTGACCGAGCTCGCCGGACCAGGCCGGAGACCTTCCGGCGACGAGGACGAGCTGTTCGGCATTGGTCTGCGCGCCCTGCTGCGGTCCGGTGCCTCGCCGGCGAGCCTGTTAGCGCGGCTGACGCCTACGGAGAACCCGGACCTGTACGGGACCTATCGATCGTTCCTGACCGTGGACTTGCCGAGCGCCTACGGCTCTTCTGATCTACCAATCGAGGAGATCCGTAGCTCGCTGGCGTGGGCCGCCGACCTTGAACGGGACATCCCAGTCCGCGGGCCGCGCAAGTCCGGGCTGGTTGGCGAGATCCCCGTGCTCTGCGATGCAATCTTGGTGGCTGGGTTGCGCCGCTTAGACGATCCGGCGGTGCGCGACTTGACTGCGGAGCTCCTCGCCGTCCGGGCCAGGCAGCACGTCAATCTCCTGCGCCACCGGACCACACGTCTTCCGCAGATCGCGGACCAGCCGCGCCGGGAGCTGCTGCTGACCCTGCAATATCGCAAGGCGTCCGCCGCTCTCGTCTGGAAGCTGCGTCAAATCGGTCTTCTCGAAGCGGACGATTTCGTGCCGCTGCTCGCCCGGGCTGTTGCCGCCGCCACGGATGACGAAGCACGTGAGTGGCAGCCTTGGCTGACGGCCACCTTCAACCCGGACCGCCCGGACCATTCGACGGCGCTGAGGGACATGTCCACCGATACGCCCCTGCTTCGGGAAGCAGCGCGGTTGCTTCTGGAACCGCCCCGCGACGATGCCGAGCCCGATTTTCAGGATGAAGCCGATGCAGAGATACCCTTTTCGGCTGACGAGGATCTGAGATCGCGCTTGGTGTCGAGCCTGGAGCTAGCCCCCGAGCAGGCTTTCCATACCTTTTGCTACTGGGCAAACTTTCGCAGTGGACCAGCCGGACATTGGGAGTCATACGACGTCGACGTCCAGGAAATGCCCGGTTGGAAGCTTCTTGGTGAGCAGGAGCGGCGTGCCGCGACAGACGCTGCGGTGCGATACCTCGAAACAGCGAACTCGAATGGCTATGACTTACTCGGCACCGAGCAGTTCAACACCGGGGCGTTCTCGGCAGCGCGTGCTCTCGTGCTCTTGTCGAACAGGGGAGCGACGTTCACCCTCGACAACTCTCGGTGGCGATTCTGGGCGCCCGCGCTGATCCGAGGCCCGTACACTTCTGCAGACGACCGACGGTTGCTGCCCGTGCTGGGCTGGGCGTACAAGCATGCACGCGCCGAACTCCTGGACTCTGCCGAGCGAGAACTGCGGGGACGGGTAGGGTTCGGCCAGTTCACACTGTGGCGGTTGGCGCCAGTGCTCACTACCGAGGCGGCGCCGTGGCTGGAGCGGCTGGTCGAGGACGAGGCGATCGACCGTAGCGCCGCGTCGGTGGCCTTGGAGCGCCTAGTGGAACTGGATCCATCGCGGGCACTCGAGGTCCTTCAGCGACAGCTGGGCCGGGGCGATACTGGCCGCGTCCGATGGCTCGCCGCGACGACGTTACGGGTCGCGGGTAGTAAGGCCTGGCCTCTGCTGCGTATCCTCCTGACCTCCGATAAATTGATGGCATCTGCGGTGATCGGTGACATCGCGGAAAGTCACACTTTCGACAGCCAGCAGTTGACCGAGCAGCAACTTGCCGAGCTGTGGGAGCTAAGCAACGAGCTCTTTCCACCGTCAGGGGATCCGATGGTGCGCGGAGTGCACGTCGTGAGTCGTCGGGAAAGCGTGACAGAGTTCAGAAATCGCCTGCTTCCCGCACTCGCCGAACGCGGCACCCTGGCGGCCGTGGAGACTCTCCGACAGCTATCCGAACGGAACCCGGACGACACGGGACTTAGGCGATTGATCGCCATCGCGCGGCGCGCGCGGGCCCGGGCAAGCTGGCGGCCGTTACCGCCTGCCCAGGTCATCGGACTACTGACACAGCCCCATCGGCGAGGGGCGATTACTGGGCTTAGTGCTGCGGTACTGGTTGGTGTCGGTGTAGTTATTGGAGCTCTGGCGGCCGGCGTCATCTGGGGCCGTGACGGCTATGAGGCAGGGGGCTGGACAGTAGCTATCGTGATGAGCCTGCTTGGCCTCATCGCTGCGCTGGGCTTGATCCGTCCGTCGTCTAGGTCGGGCACATCGCGGGCTGGAAGCCCTAGTCGGAGGGCGGTGCTGGCCTCGGCGGGTATTGTTGCAGCGGCGGCAGTCGCATCGGTCGGCATCGTGGCACTCGTTCAAAGCAAGGGAGGCGACCCAAAGCGCGACGAGGGGCCACAGCCGGGCGTGAGCAGCGCCGTGCCATCCGGCACTGCCGCAGCCACGCCCTCTGTAAGCCCCGGACTCAATCCGACCGGCGGCAATGAGCCGACTGCCGCTTCAACAGCGACTCTGCTTCCTTCTCCAGCCCCCGACAGGGTGGGGCGCGCTGCGGAAGGGGGCTGACCGGGTCTGGTAGAGGTCCGTTCTGATCGTGGAACACGCGGTTGTGCTCGACGAGGGCGAGCGCGCTTCGGTCGAGGTCGGCGCTGCTGCCCGCTACGAGTTGGACGTAAGCCACCTCGGCGAGGGTGGCGCGGAGTCCTCAGAGTCGGCGCCCCCAGCGGATTGAACCCGGCGCCAGCGACCGTGGGTCTGCTGCACCGATAAGTGATATCTGAGATGGATTGGGGTCGGCCTGACTGGCCGGTGGGTTCATGATGGCTTTGAATCCAACAGGGTCAACTGAGGTTCCCGGCAGCTCGGAGGCTTTCGCTACAAATTTCTGCTTAACGGGAGTGGATAATGTTAGCCAACAGTGCTGTTGCCGGTTGGAGAGGTTTGGTGTTGCCCGAGGACGTGCTCTACCCTGATCCGCCGCCGCACTCATGGCGTAGCCGGATGATCTCGGTGAGCTTCCCCCGCAGTATCAAGGTGGGGGAAGCTCAAGGGATTCCAAGTAACGGCACCAGGTGCGTCTTGCGCAGTAACACTTCCTTGGCCCACGCCACCTGCCCGGACACCTTGGTCAGTGGAATCGGCGCAAGCGCGAGCCAGACTGCAGGGCTCGTGGAAACTAGGACGCTGACGCCCAGGTATAGGTCGACCAGGTTGAGCAGGGCGACGTCCACGCCATGCCGGGCCGCGGCCGCACGCAGTTCGTCCAGCAGGTCTGGGCGTTCCAGCAGGGTGGCCGCATGGGGAGCCTCCACCTGACTGATCAGCACGTCCCCGGCCGATGTGGCGAACCGTTTGCGGTCCCGATCGATGACGATCGCGGTTGGACCGGCGAGCAGAGCGCCGCGTGCCACCATCATCCCGGCGACGATGGCTGTCAGATTGAAGTGCGGCGAAGCGATGCAGCCCAGGGCGGCGTATGCAACCTGGTCGCGCTCGTGTACCGAGGATGCCCGAAAGTCCAGGGTGTTCGACGCAATCCCGCAGGCCAGTGCGGCGGCCACTTCCGGACTGAGCACCCACGGCGCACGCAGGCACCGCTCCGCGACCAGCGTCGCCGCCGCGCCGACCGCCTCGTTCTGGATGCTCGCCTGCGGGAAGGCGTCTACGTCGCCGCTGGGATGGTGGTCGATGATCTCGACGACCCGGTCGAAGGGGAATCCGTCCGGCAATTGGCGGACGTCGTGGGTGTCGACCAGCACCACCTCGACGGCGTTCGCGAGCGAACCGCCGAGCGGGCATGCCATCCCCAACTCCCGTAGGACGAAGATGGTCTCCGGGTTGAAGGTGCCGGACAGGACTGGCACGGTTCCCGGCACAAGGGCACAGTACCCGAGCGCGGAGGCGACGCCGTCGGTGTCGGGATCCGGGTACGACGTGACGGCTCTCATGCGAGACGGGCTTCGTTGACGACCGTCGCGCCGGCCCGGTGGTAGGCGATCTCAAGGCGGGCCCGCTGAACACCGGCGGCGCTGGCACTGACGTACGCGGGCTCCATGGCCAGCAGCGCCCGCAGCGACGACGGGTCGGCGGCGTGCTCACCGCAGATACCCCAGGGCATGCCGGGCACGGCGTCGGCCATCATCCGCAGCAAACCGACAGCGCTGGCCGAGTGGTCGAGATGGGTCATCGGATCGTCGGTGATCAGGCCACCGGCGACGTAGGCCGGCAACAGCGAGCTGGCCACGTCGTCACGGCTCATCGCCAGACAGAACTGGAGCAGGTCATTGCTGCCAACGCTGAGGAAATCAGCCTCCGCGGCGATTTCGCATACTCGGAAGGCCGCCTCCGGTGTCTCGATCATGGCGCCGATCTCGATGCCGGCGTCGTGCGGCAGGTCGATGATCTCCCGCAGCCGGCGTACCTCGGCACCGAAGGCGACGAAGGGCAGCAGCACGGCAAGGCGACTGCGCCGCCCGATCGACAAGCTCACATGGGCGCGACTGATCGCCCGGGCCTGTGCCCGGTAGATGTCCGGATGGAGTATGCCGAGTCGGCCCCCGCGGACACCCATCATGGGGTTCTGCTCCCGGACCCGGACCATCTCGGCGGGATCGGCAAATTCGTGAGCCGGTGGATCCAGCAGCCTGATCGCGAGGCGGCGTCCCCGGGCGGCAGTCATCAGCGCAGCACACTTGCCGACCAGCAGATCCTCCAGTGCGGCGAGGGCCGCCGAGCGCTCGTGCTCCGCGACCGGCCAGAGCGCCTGCCGCAGCAACGGCAGTTCCTGGGCACCGAAGAACATGTGTTCGGTGCGGGCCACGCCGACGCCTCGCGCGCCGAGCCGGAGGCAGGTCTCCACCTCCTCGCCGGTGTCGGCGTTGGCGTAGACCGCCGGGCCGGGCAGTCCCTCGAGCGCGACCGCCGCCTCGTCGAGCGCCGCGAGCAGCGTCACCGCCTCCGGGTCGCGGTGCCGGGGCAGCTCTCCCCGCCAGACCGTGCCGGTGGCGGCGCAGACGGTGACCTGCTCGCCCGGCGCGATGACGTTGCCGTCGCGGGTCACAAGACCGCCGTCACGCAGGTCGAATCCGGCGCCGACAACACACGGCTTGCGCCAACTCCGGGCCAGCACGGCGGCATGGCTGGTGCTACCGCCCATCGCGGTGACCAGTCCGGCAGCTGCCCGGGCCACCTCCATGTCGGCGGCGTTGGTGCTGATCCGGGCGTACACGTACGGCGTGTCAATGGCAGCCGCCGCCTCGGGGTCGATGCAGAGCACACCGGTGGCGTAGTCGGCGACCACGCCGAGTCCGGTAAGGGCAGGTTCGGCGCCCGGTGGCGGGACGGCACGCGGGGCGGCGCGGCGCAGTACCTCGGCGGGCGGGTGGCTGGCCAGCAGACGCGCGGCTGACCCCTGACTCGCGGCGCTCATCGTCGGTTTCCTCTGCGATGCCGGCCGGTCACGCGGTCGTACAGAGCAGGACGTCACTCACCGGATCGACCGGTGTCGCGGCTAGCGGGGTACTGTGCACGTGCCAGCGGAATAGGCCGGCCTGCATCCACGGCAGACGGGCCTCGTAGCGCCCGTCACCGGCGGGACGCATCGGCCTGCTCGCCAGGGGTTCGCACGTCACCGGGTCGCTGACGGTGACCTCGAGCACCAGTTTGTCCGACTGCTCTACCGACTGCGCCGACACGGTCCACGTCCCGCCCGGCAGCACATGGCTGTCGGCGTCGACGGCGATCTCGTCGGCCACCGCCATGGGCGGCCGTCGGCGGGCTGTGAGGATTCCCTGGATCTGGGTCAGCACCTCGCGCTGCTGTTGCAAGGCCGCGTGCCGGCCCGCCACGAAGACCGACGCGGCATCGTCGTGCCACTCCGGTGGTGCCGCCGAACAGCGCGGGACCGTGCCGTCGCCGCGCTCGGCGAAGTCGCCTGGCGCGTGCGCCACGACGGTGCCGTCCGCGGCGACCGAGGTCCACGTCACGGTGGACTGGCGGTGACTCAGGATCGCGTGGTAGCTGGGCCGGTCCGTGCCGTTGCGGACGATCGCGGCCTCGATGTCGGCGTGGAAACGCAGCCCCCGCTCTCGGCAGCGCTCCGGCAGGCCGGGGACGGTGACCTCGGCAAGCGGGCGCAGGGCGTCGGCGGAGTCGCCGACGCACGCGTACGTCGGCAGCAGCTCGGCGACCGACGGCAAGGACCGAACGAGCTCGCCGAGGCGCAACCGGAACGGACCGACGGCGGCTGCGCCGTTGGCCAGCACGGCAAGTGCCTTCGCCGCACCTCGGTACGGGGTACCGAATGTGATCACCCGTCGGGTCAGCTTCCGCGTGTCCAGGCACTCGGCGTAGTACCGGGCGACCAGCCCGCCCATGGAGTGCGCGAGCAGCACCAAGCGGGCGCGAGGGTGGTCGCGGCGACGCCGGTCCAGGATCGGCTCGACCGTGGCTTGGAGAAGCCGGGCGCTGTACTCGTTGGACTGCCGCCAGTCGTAGGGGAACTCGAGCACGGTGTCGCCGGGGAAGCGGCGGCGAAGTGCGGCGAGCAGATCGTCGTACCCGTCAATGGTGAAGAGCCCGGGAACGATGCCGACGGTTCGCAGCGTCCCAGTCGGGCGGGTGCCGTCGTCGAAGCCCTCGGCCGGGTGGTCGAACGCCTCCGGTGGCAGGCTGAGCTCGTCGGTGAGGGTGTCGGCGAGCTTGTGCAGGCTGCCGAGTATTTTGCGGTATCCCCAGGTCTGACGGCCGTTGCGGGCCAGAATGCTGCCGAGCACGCCGGGAAGGACCACAATCAGATCACCGTCGGCCACCTGGGTCACGTCGGCCTCCATCCGGTCAGCGGAGAGTTGTGACAGTATTGCATGCCGTGGCGTCACGCTCTAAAAGCTCGATCTTCTCGCTGGGCGTCGACTACAGCGGAAGTATCCATCCCGACCTGCCCGAATGCCCAACCGATGCGGAGCGAATCGACCAGTTCTTTCAGGGCTGGGGTTTTACCCCAGCGTGTGACCCGGGCGATCTGTCCACAGCAGACGCCGCACTCATCCGAGATGCCATAGAGCGCTGGTCAGACGAGATCCGCGCATCCGGCGGCGTTGGTGCGCTGGTGCTCTACCTCGGCGGCCACGGTCGCATGCACCTCGGACGGCATTACACGCTCGCGGCGAACAGTCCGGCGGCGCCACCCTACGGTGGCAGCAAGGCGATCCGCGCGGACGACCTGGTCGAGCATTTGCTCAACAGCGGGGCGAAACGCGCACTCATTTTGCTCGACGTGTGCCACGCCGGGTTCGCCGCCGCGCAGGTGCAGCAGTCGGTCGCCCAGGCTGCCGCCGCGCAGGCTGGGCCCATCATGGACCTCGCGGTGTTGGTCTCCTGCCTGCACCACGAAAAGTCGTACAGCGGCGCGTTCGTTGACGCCCTGCTGTGCAGCCTCGAGCAGGGCTCGCCGCAAGGGCACTGGAAGGACGGCGACGAGTACGTCACGCTCCAAGAACTCCGCGACGAGCTGCGCGACCGGCTCCAGGACGAGCAGTGCGCCGAGGTGGCTGGCCGCAGCGGCCTGAAGATCGTGCCGAACCCCCGGTATCGAGCTGATGCGGCCGCCCGGTCAGCTGAGGCCGGCGAGCTGCTGCGGCACCTCGCCCCGGCTGACCGCGAGCACTTCCTGCGCAAGGCCGCCAGCACCGATGCGATCGACGTGGGCTGGTTCTTTACCGGGCGCCACCGCCCGTCGGTCCGTGCCGTCGAGTGGATCGGGAAGGCCGATCGGGGTGTGCTCGTGGTGACCGGGGCGCCTGGGGCCGGTAAGTCCGCGTTCCTTGGCCGCCTCGCTGTGCTCGCCGACCGCGACTCGCAGTCCGCCTGCCGCACTCTCGGGATGCTGGACGGTGACCCAGCGACGCGGCCGGAGGTGGGCGCATTCGACGCCGTGACCCACCTCAAGAACCGGCGTGTTGACGACGTTGCCCTGGACATCGCCCAGCAGCTCGGCATCGACGTGGCCGACTCCTCCAGCCCGGCCCGTGACCTGGTGCTTGCCCTCGCCGACTCCGGCCGACGGGTCACCGTGCTCGCCGACGCACTTGATGAGGCGGAGCGCGGCGAGGAGGAGTTCGTGGCCCGTGACGTGCTGCGGGCGATCGGCAACCTCGACGGCTGCACGGTGGTGGTCGGCACCCGCCGGGACCGCGATGGCCGTCACGATGCCACCCCCGACGACCCCGGCCCGCTGGTCAGCGCCCTGCGCCCGCGCGGCGGGTCGTTTCAGATCCTCGATCTCAGCGCCGACCCCGTGGCCGAGGACGACATCGCCCAGTACGTCGCCGACCGTCTCGCCGACCGCTGGCCCGACCTGGAACGCCGGCTCGTGGCCGCGCGGGAGGTCGCCGTGCAGTCGTCGCGGATCTTCCTGTATGCGCGTTTCGCGCTGCGTGTCCTCGAAGGGCTTCCGGAGACCGTCGTGCACCAGCTCGGCTGGCAGGACCGGTTGCCCAGCGACGTCGGTGCCGCTGGGTTGCACGAGGTGTTCGCCGAGGATCTCCAGCGCTTCGACGACCCGGTCGCGATCCGCGAAGTGCTGACGCCGCTCGCGTTCGCCCGCGGCGCCGGGCTCCCTCGCCGGCAGGTGTGGCCGGCCCTCGCCACCGAGCTGTCGTCGACCGGGCGCGCGTACCGGGACACCGACATTGCGCGGGTCATCCGGGAGGCTGGCTGGTATCTGACCGAGGCGACCGAGGATGGCCAGGCCGTCTACCGCCTCTACCACCAGGCGATCGCCGACTATCTGGCCCAGGCGGTGTGCGATGCGGGCTAAGGCTGACGTCGAGGCTGCGATCGCCCGGCGACTACGAGAATTGGCCGAGGTCGACGGGTGGGCCAACGCCAACCCGTACACCGCCCACTACCTCGCCCTGCACGCGCGCAGCGGTGGCGAGCTCGCCGCGCTCGCCGCCGACCTCGACTTCTTGGTCGCCGCCGACCCGGTCGTCCTAGCCGGCGCGCTCGGCACCGGACTGGACCCGGACCTACCGGACGCCGCTCGGACCTTTTTGCGCTGCGCCCACGAGCTGCGCACCCACCAGCCTGGTGAGCGGGCCGCTACGCTGCTGCTCACGGCTCGCCAGCAGGGTGAGCGGCTGGGCCTCCCTCGGCCCGCCGATGCGCGCTGGTGGTGCGAGTGGGCGCGCAGCCGCCCCACCGGCTACCACCGGGTCTTGGAGGGTCACACCGGCCCGGTCTACGCGGTCGCGGTCGCCGAGCTCGACGGCGAGCCGGTCGCGTTCACCGGCGGCGGTGATTCCACGGCCCGAATCTGGGACCTCCGGGCTGGCTCGCCGCTGCGCGTCCTAGAGGGACACGCCGGTGGGGTCAACGCAATTGTGCCGGGTGAGCTTGACGGCGAGCCGATCGTCGTGACCGCCGGCGGTGACGCCACGGCCCGCATCTGGGACCCACGCCGCGGCAGCCTGCTCCGGGTGCTGAAGGGTCACACGTACGGGGTGCGGTCGATCGCGCTCGGCCGGATCGGCGGACGGCCGGTCGGCGTAACGGGCAGCGACGACGCGTCGGTGCGCCTCTGGGATATGCGCACCGGTGAGACACTCCAGGTTCTTCAGGGGCACCGGTACGGCGTACGCTCCGTCGCCCTCGGCGAGGTCGACGGCACGCCGATCGTCGTGACCGGCAACCACGACGCCTCGGTCCGGGTCTGGGACGCGCGCGCAGGATCCGTCCGCTTCGTCCTCGACGGCCACACCGGCCCTGTCCGCACGGTCGCCCTCACGATGCTCGACGAGACACCGGTGGCGGTCACCGGCGGGGCCGGCGCTCGCATGCTGGTCTGGGACCTGCGCGAGGGTGTGCTGCGGCAGGAGCTGACCGGCCACCTCTACGGGGTCAACTCGATCGTGCTGAGCGAGTTCCAGGGCACGGCAATCATCCTGACCGGTGGTGACGACGCCGCGGTGCGGCTCAGCGATCTGCGTACGGGCACGCCGTTGCGGGTCTTGGAGGGCCACCGGCTCCGTGTGCGGTCGGTAGCGCTGGGCCGGATCGACGGAGCGCCGGTCGCGGTGACGGGGGCCTACGACCGTACCGTGAGGGTCTGGGATCTAACCCACGGCATCGCGCCGCAGGGTGACGATGCGCATTCCGACTGGGTCCGTGCGGCGGCACTGGGGTCGATCGACGGCACACGCGTGGCGCTGACCGGCGGGCACGATGGCACGGCCCGGCTCTGGAACCTGGACGCCAACGAGCCGCCGCTCATCCTGCGGGGGCACACCGATTGGGTACGCGGTGTCGCGCTTGGCGCCCTCGACGAGGCCCCGGTCGCCCTCACCGGCGGTGATGACTCCACCGCCCGGCTCTGGGACGCGCGCACGGGAGAGCAGCTGCGCATTATGGAGGGACACACTGATTGGGTCCGAGCGGTCGCGCTCGGCTATCCCGACATCGCTCTCACGGCGGGCGACGACACCACCGCCCGCATCTGGAACATCCACACAGGCGAACAGCTAAACGTCCTCGAGGGGCACGACGGCCCGATCTTCTCCGTGGCCACGCGTGGGCCGATCGCGCTGACCGGCGGGCAAGACGGCACCGCCCGGCTCTGGGACACGCGCACGGGAGAGCAGCTGCGCATTATGGAGGGACACACTGATTGGGTCCGAGCGGTCGCGCTCGGCTATCCCGACATCGCTCTCACGGCGGGCGACGACACCACCGCCCGCATCTGGAACATCCACACAGGCGAGCTACTCCGCGTCTTACCGGCCCATACCGCAGCCATCCATGCCGTCGCCTTGGGGCATCTCGGTGACACACCGGTGGCGGTGACCGGCGCCCGTGACCGCACGGTCCGGGTCTGGAATTTGACCGACGGCAGCCACTATGCGATCCCGTTTGCCGGCTGTACCGGCGTGGCCCTTCACGACCGGCTGCTCGCCTTGACCAACCATCACGGAGTGGCCGTGCTCTCCCTGCACCCGGAAGCGGAGCTCTAGAAGAGACTCGGGTCTGAAAACGGCACCTCGAGACGGAACGTGGCCCCGCACCCGCCCATGTCAGATGCGCCCCCGTGCCAGGGCGCGGCGCAGTCGCAGGCTACATCCACCGGGTACGGCGCGGCCCCGTCCGGTGCCGGCTCGTCGCCGTTCGGATGGAACGCCTGGAGCACGTCGATGGGGTCCTTGCAGCGCGGGCACGGACCCCAGACGTGGGTGACTACCACGTCGTTAGGGGCCAGCCGGGCCCGCGCGTGCAGCAGGTCGTCGCGCATCATGTCGGCGGCCTTGAAATCTAGCGCCGTACCGGAGGTGCGGGCGTAGGAAAGCGATCCCATGAGACGAGGATGCCGCAGTCAGGCCGCGAACAGGTACGGGAACTCGCGCGGCATGACAAGCCCAAGCAGCACCCCGACGCTGCGCCACTCCGACATCCTGCCGGCTCGCACTGCGTCGAGGACCTCGGCGGCGTGGAACCACCTGGTAGTAATCTGCTCGCCCTCCTCCGGCTGCGGGCCGTCCGATGCCTCGGTGAACTCCCGGACCACGTAGTAGTAGAGGTCCCATTCGACGGTCGCCCCGGCCCGCGCGATGGTCACGAGCTCGACGCCGGACACGGTCAGCCCGACCTCTTCGTGGGCCTCGCGCCGCGCCGCCCGGAGGGCGGCGTCAGTCAGGTCAGCGCTGGAGCGGCGGGCCTGCGTGAAGGTCTCCAGGTCGTCGAAGACCTTGCCACCAGGTAGGCGGAGGTCTATGCCGTTCACTTCGGACCGATACTCTTCGGTCAGCAAAACCCGGTCCCCGTCAATGAAGATCATGCGCACGCCCGGTGGCCGGCGGAACAGCTCAAAGACCCGGCCGTCCGGCTGTGTCTGGTGCACAACCTCACCGAGCCTGCCGGAGAAGACCTGTCGTTCCGCCGGGAGTTCCAGCCGCGCCATGTCCATGGATCCCACCTTCTGCTCGCCGTCGAAAATGATCCCGCAACCACTAGTAGTGGCTCACGAGGGCTACCAGTACCTCGGATGGAGCATGGCGCCCAATCATGCTTCCACCACCACCCGTCCGGAAGTACCTTCCTCCACTACGCCGATCACGTGCGCATCCACGTCACGGCCCGAGCATGCGGCCACGAGGCCCGCGACCGCCGCCTCGTCGACAGCCAGCAGCAGGCCGCCCGATGTCTGCGGATCACTGACTGTGAGCCGCCACGCGAACGGAGTCGCCGCCCATCCGACATGCTCGTCGAGCGCGAACAGGTTGTTCTCCGCGCTGTTCGGCACGACGGCGTGTTCCTCCAGCAACTCCATGGCCCCGGCGAGCACGGGCACGGCGTCGCGCCACAGCCGGGCCGAGCATCCGGACGCGCCCATCATGTTCTGGAGATGACCCATCAGTCCGAAACCGGTCACATCGGTGGCCGCGCGCACCCCATGCTCGGTGGCGATCTCAGCGGCGATCCGGTTGGACCGCGACATCAGGTTCTCGGCGGCAGCCATGAGTTCCGCTGGCGCGACGCCCGCTCGGGCCCCGGCCACGACGATCCCGGTGCCCAGCGGCTTGGTCAGTACCAGCCGCTGGCCTGGGCGCGCGTTGCGCAGCAGCATGGCCCGGTCTGCGTCCACTTGGCCGACGACGCTCAACCCGAACAGCGGCACCGGTGAGCGCACCGTGTGCCCGCCTACCAGCGGGGCGCTAGCCTCGCTCAGCGCCGTCGTCGCGCCACGGGTCAGCCGGGTCATAAGATCCACGCCAAACCAATCGGGGACCGCCATGACGCTCAGTGCCAGCAGCGGCCGGGCACCCATCGCGAAAATATCCGACAGCGCGTTTTGCGCGGCGATCCGGCCCCAGGTCGCAATGTCGGCGCTGACCGGGGTGCCGAAGTCGGTCGTGACGGCGAGCAGCGCCCCAGGACTGATCTCGTAGAGCGCGGCGTCGTCACGGTCGGCGCCGCCAATGACCACGCTCGCCGTCGGGCCGCCTGCAAAGATCATGCCCTCGATGCCAGCCATGAACTCGCGCATTTGCTTCAGGGGCAGCTTGCAACCGCAACCGCCGGCCGGGCTCAGCTGGAGAAGATCGGGGTGGCTGTCGCCGTTGACCATCGCGTCCTCCTGATCATTGCGCCCACGCGGCCGTGTCGCGTTCCAGGCGGAGCAACTGGTTGTACTTGGTGACCCGGTCGCCGCGGCGCGGACCGCCCACTTTGATCCAATTGGCACCGAGGGCCACCGCGAGGTCGCACACGGCGGTGTCCTCGGTCTCCAGGGAGCGATGCGAGACCGCGTACGCCATGCCGGACTCCCGCGCGCGGACCGCCGTATAGACCGTCGCAGTGAGCGTGCCGACCTGGTTCAACTTGAGCAGCACACCTCCGGCCAGTGCCGGGTCAAGGTACCGGCTGTTCGTGGCGAAGAGGTCATCGCCGAGCACGGTGACCCGCTCGCGTAGCTTGCCATTGAGCCGCACCCACGCGTCGCGGTCGGATGCCACGAACGGGTCCTCCACCATCACCACCGGGTACCGATCCGTCAGCTCCGTAATCCAGCGGGCCAGGTCGGCGGCCTTCACGAGCCGGCCGCCGAGGCGGTAGCCGCCGTCTTCGTGCAGGTGCTCGGCCGCCACGTCGATCGCGATGCCGATGTCGCGGTCCACACCCGCGTCGGCGATGGCCCGCGTGACCACGTCGAACACGGCCGCGGCGCCGTCTACGTCGGGCACGACGCCACTCGACGCGGAGTAACCGCTCGCCTGCCCCGCGTCGAACAGTGCCTGCTCGACGCGCCGGTAGACCGCCATGACGGCGGGCACCGTCCGACTCGGCGGCCCGGCCGCAGTAGCAAGCATGATCTGCTGGAAGGGCAGGCCCGAGCCGCCGTGGATGCCGCCCGACACGGCCGCCGCGAGCAGCCCCGGGAAGGCCGGGTGGGTGCCGGCCAGCGTCGCGAAGTGCCGGACCAGCGGGACGCCGGCCGAGCGCGCCGCAGCCCGGGCATACGCGAGCGACACCGCCAGCGTCACGTCCGCGCCGAGCCGGTCCACCCGATCGGCCAGCCAGCCGTCCACGCCGGCCTGGTCCGTAGCGCCGGTCCGGGCCAGCCCGGCCACCTCGCTGGCGATCGCGGCCGGCACCGGCTCGCCGACCGCGAGGCCGGAGCTACGCCGGGCCTCCCGAGCCCCCGGTTTAATCGCCACTGGGGCCGAGCCGCACCCGACGGTGCCGTCGGCGAGCGTCACCTCGGCCTCGGCGGCCCGCCCTCCCCCGCTGTTAAGGATCGTGTACACGACTGCCCGGCGGACTGCCGCGGTCACGTGGGACCGCCAACCAGCAGAGGCATGAGCTCGACTGCGCGACGGGCCGGTAGCCGCCCGCCTTTGGCGAAGGCCTCCGCGAACCGGGCGATGCCGTCCGCGGGCAGTCCCGGCTTGCGCACCATCGCTGGGACCGGGTCATCGGAGTGGATGCCGAGCTCGCAGGGGGTGGCGTGATCCGAGGTCACGGCTATCGTGTCACTGTCGTTGACACGTTTGAGCATTGGCCGTACGAAATGCTCGTCGATCAGTTCGATGGCACGGGTCTTCTCCCGCGGCTGGTTGTCGTGCCCGGGTTCGTCCGGTCCTTTGAGGTGTATGAAGACCACGTCGGTGCCGGCCGTGAGCACCTCGTCGAGGGCGCGGCGCAGGTAGGCCGGCTCGCCCTCGCCAGCAGTCGGACGCGAGTATCCGAAGTTTGCACCGATCAGTGTGGCCAGCCCAGCCTCCGCCGGGATCTGCCCAAAGATCGAAATGGAGCACCCGAACTTTTCATCGAACCTGGGCAGCGGGGTTGGGGCGTCCCCGCCGTCACGGACCAACAGCAGGTTGGCCGGCAGCTCACCGCGGACTCGGCGCGCGATGTTGACCGGGTGTGCATCGAGAACCGCAGCGGAGCGCTCGACGAAGGCGTTGACGACGCCGGCCGCGAACTTCGTCGCGACCGAGTCGTCGCGGGGTGCCGCGGCCAAGGGGCGCGGCTCGAAGCCCTTCACCGGGAATCCGAACGGCCCCTCGTTCCGAAATCCCGGGTCGGTGTTTGTGACCTGACCGGACAGGGCCGTCCCAGTGCCGGTGAAGACGAGGATGCCGCGGTGCCGCGAGTACGCCGTCAGATCGAACCCCACGCCAAGGTCATCGAGCGAGACGTTCGCTCGAATCGCGCGGGCTAGCGCCTGCAACTGCTCGTCGTTGAGGCCCCGGGCGGTACGCCGGTCCAGCCGCCCGGCCCGTTCGTCGAAGCTAGCGAAGTTGACGCGGAACGCAATGGCGTTCACCCCGGGCGCCACCAGGCCAAGACCGAACCCTTCGAGGGGGCCGCGACCAGTGTAGTGGAGCAGCGGGTCGTAGGAGAGCAGGGCCATGGCACCAGAGTCGGATTCCGGCCATATCCCAGGGCCGATCACTGTAAGCATGCCGTGCTGCGATCGGGCGGCGAGCGCGTCCAGCCCGGGTGTGTGCGCGGCTTCCAGTGGGGTGCGCCCATCCAACAGTGGGTTGGGCCGGTCTGCGGCGCCGTCGAGGATCACCAGGTACGTTGTGGACATCAACTCACCTGCCTGTTCAGCGCCTGCCCGGCGATTCGGTCGGCGATGTGGTAGCGGTCGGCGAAGGCGGCTGTCGCGGGCGGGACGAGGTGACGCCACGGCCCACCGCTCGCCATGAGCGCACGGATCCGGGTCCCTGAGATGGTCTTCTTCTCGCTGCGCCACAGGACGTGCACCACCACTCCCAAGCTTCGCAGCCTGCTCGTCTTCTCGTCGCCCCAGGCGTCGTTGACCGTCAGGTAGTAGGTAGCGTCTCGCGGCGCGTAGTTCGAAAGCCTCTCCGGCTGTTCGATCGGGAATGGCACAACGCTGAGGTCGTCGCAGGCCACGCCCGCCTCCCTCAGACAGGCGGTAATCATGGCTTGGCGCTCGTAGTAGGTCAGTGGGTTGGCGGCCGGGTCGCCCCGGTGCGGCGCCGTTGACTCGGCTGGGGCCTGCCGGGGGTCTGGGGAGGTCACGCCGACGATGAGGTGCCGGCATCGTTGCTTCGCTGCCAGCACGTACCGCAGATGATCATGATGAAAGATCTGAAACCGGCCGTGAACCACACCGACGTCCACTTGCCCGTCGCTCAACGACATACGACCTCCGGTGCTGGGCACGTCCGGACACATCGAGTGACATTTCTGCCACCATGAGCTTAGCCCCGATCCCAGTGCAGACAAGAGCCCAGATCAATGGACCGGCTACCGGCACCGGGTTCTCATAGAACGGCTCAGCCGAGAAGCGTTATAGGAAAGCGCCAAGCCTGCACCTGACACACCGGCTCAACCTCGGCCCTGGCACACATTTCGTGAGCAATCTTGCTGGCAAGGGTTACGTCGTGGCGGGGACGCTTTTGAGCAGAAGATCCAGGTTCGCTCGGCTGTTCATCTGTCACTTGATCGTCTTGATGAGGTTGACGTGGCCTTCGACCGACCTGAACTCCAGGCCTGGACAGGCCGGCGATGACGGCGTCGCGGCCGCTGGTCAGGCCAGCGGCGAAACTCCGGAGTTTCGGGCGTTTCGGTCTGGCCGGGCCACCGTAAACTGATGCAGCCCGGGGGATCGAAAGACCGCAACAAAGACACCCCGGACCACCCCGAGTTCGGGCCAAGCAGGGCTCAGGATCGTTTGTTGATCTTCAGCGAGTGAGCACAGCAACGCGCGGGGGCGACCGGCAAACAAGGAACCAGAGCGGAAATCCACAGGTAATGAGCCTGCGGATACAGATTGAGTGTCATCTTAGGAGTCTTCGTGTGACTCCGGTTGATCATGGCGGGCAGGGTGGAGTGGCCGGCGCGATGGGGGTCGCGTCGGCGGGAGCGTGCTGGTTCAGGCTGCGGCGCGGACTGTCGGCGTCGGTCGGGCGAAGGTTTTGCGGTCGCGGATGAGTGCCCAGAGGACGTCGACGCGTCGTCGGGCGAGGGCGAGAATGGCTTGCCGGTGGTTCTTTCCTTCGGCGCGCTTTTTCTCGTAGTACGCGCGGGAGGGCAGGGCATTCCCTCGCGGCGGTGAACGCGGCCATCCACAGAATGTGCCGCAGCCTGCGGTGATAGCGGCGGGGCTGGCGATGGTTGCCGGAGACCGTTCCGGAGTCGCGGGAAACAGGTGCCAGGCCGGCGTGCGCGGCGAGTTTGGCGGGGCTGTCGTACTCGGTCATGCCGGCGGTGTGGACGAGCAGTTCGGCGGTGAGCAGGTACCCATGCCGGGCAGACTCCCGATGATCGGTGCCAGGGGGTGCTGGTCGAGGTGTTCGGCGATGAGGTCGTCGACGGCGGCGATGCGCTGCTCGAGGGCGAGGATCTCGGTGGCCATCTGCCCGACCACCACGGCGGCGGCACGTTGCCCGGGCAGGGTGAGGGTCTGTTGCCGCGCGGCGGCGACCATCGCCTCGGCCACCTGGGCGGCGTTCTTGACGTGGCCGCGGCGGAGCAGGGCGGTGATGCGGTCGACGCCGGCGTGCCGGATCGCGGCCGGGGTCTGCCAGCAGGCGAGGACCATCATCAGGCCTTTCCGGTTCAGGTCCACGGCTCTTTCCAGCACGGGACTGATCCCAGTGAGCAGTTCCTGCAACCGGAACAGGGTCGCGACGCGCTGGCCGACGAGGTCAGCGCGGTAGCCCGTCAGCACGGTGAGTTCGGCGAGGAGTCGGTCGGAGGGTTCCAGGATCGGGATGTCGGGGCGCATGCTGGGTGTCGCCGCAGCCGGGTCCGCCGCCAGCGCAGCGAGTGGCTGGGCGTCGCCCAAGTACGCAGCAACCGGCCCGGTCCACCCGGCGATCTTCCTCGAAGCGACCACGCGCAACGTGAACCTACGACGACGCATGCCATGGCCTGACTACGTCACGGAGAGGACTCGTGCGACGCCCAAGAGCGATCGCACGGAAACCCTTGCCCTCCAACGGAAGTAGCCTTAAGTTGCATCGATGATCCTCAGCGAGGAGCCTCGCCCTGACCCTCCTCAAGGTGTCAGCCACGATCTGCCACCCGAGGATCTCGGTGGCATCGCCTATCTGCGTGGACTTTCGAGACGGGGTTTCATCACAGGCGCCGCATTGGCGGCATCCGGGGTGTCGGCCGCCTTTGCTCTGCTGCCGGGCTCCGCTCAGGCTGCCGGCAGCTATCAGAGGCCGTGCGGAAACGTCCGGATCTCAAGCTCGTGGCAGGACCACCGGAACCGGACGCCGCCCTCGGGTGAGCCGGGCACCGACTATGCGGTCGGAACCGGTACTCCCGTCAAGGCCGCGGCGAACGGCACGATCCGTTACGTGAAGACCGACACCTCTACCGCGACCGGGCGCGTCGTGGGGATGGCCCACGATGATGGCAACTACACCCGGCACCTGCACCTGTCGACGATCGCCGTCTCAACCGGTCAACGTGTGTCGCGAGGCCAGACGATCGCGTACTCCGGCGCCTCGGCGAACGGCAGTGACCGCGGTGTCGGGCCGCATGTGCATACGAGTCTCTGGCTGAACACCGGCAGTCCGACGAATTTCCGCGCGACGGTGGATTTCGAGAACTACGTCGGAGACGTCGCCAACCCGAACCCGTCCGACCAGGAGGTAGATGAAGTGTTCATTGCGAATGTGAAGGGCAACTGGTACCTCGTTGTCCCCCAGGGCACCGGCAAGCCGCGGGCGGTGGTCCTTGGTGGCGACAGCAATGCCGGCGCTTCCGGCCTCCCCGTCCTGAACTTCAGCTGGGATCCGTCGATCAACGCACTCAGGGCCGCAGTCGACGGCATCGGTTGATCTGACCTGGCGCATCACGGCTGCCCGGGATCCACGCGGCGTAGGAAAGCGGCAGCGTTGTCGTGTGTCGTCAGCGTCGTCCGGCAAGTCGCGATCGTGTGGGCCATCCGCGTGCCGCCGGCGCGGATGTCGCCGTTTCGAGAGCACTAACCTCGGGCGATGCGACACGTCACCGCCGAACCGGCCACGCTCACCACGGCCGAACGCGCGATCGATGCCCGCTTGCGCGTCGCGCTGGCCCGGCTGCCGCGTCATGGGCCGGCCGGGTGGCTGACCGAGTTCCTGGCCTTCGGGCTCAAACAGGCATGGGCATGTGTGTTCGGTGCCGCCATGCTCGCGGTCATCTGCGCGGCGCACCTGTGGTATCCGGACGAAGCAGCGTTCGCCCGCAACGATGCCCTCACGGTCGCCGCCATCGCCATCCAGGTCGCGATGGTGGCCGGCCGTCTTGAGACCCTGCGCGAGCTACGAGTGATCGTCCTGTTCCACCTCGTCGGAACGCTCATGGAGCTGTTCAAGACCCACATCGGTTCGTGGACCTACGAGCCCGACGGCGTGCTCCGGCTCGGCGGGGTGCCCCTGTTCAGCGGCTTCATGTACGCCGCGGTCGGCTCCTACATGGTCCGGGTGAACCGGTTGTTCGACCTGCGCTTCACGCGCTACCCGAAGCGCTGGTTGACGGCCGCGGTGGCGGCTGCGATCTATCTCAACTTCTTCGCCAACCACTACGTGCAGGACCTGCGGTGGCTGCTCGTCGCGCTCGTCGCACTCGTGTTCGGGCGCTGTGTCATGCACTTCCGCATCTTCCGGGTGCGGTGGCGGATACCGCTGCTGCTGGCCTTCCTCCTCGTCGCCTTCTTCATCTGGCTCGCAGAGAACGTCGCCACCTGGTCGAACGCCTGGCTCTACCCGAGCCAAGTGGGCGGATGGCATCCGGTCTCGCTGACAAAGCTGACGTCGTGGTTCCTCTTGATGATCATTTCGGTCGTGCTGGTCACCTGGATCTCGCCGCCGCAACCGCCCGACGACCGGCAGCCGCCCCGACGGGCCGATGAGACGGCACCCGACCCGGTGCCAGCCGGCCAGCAGGAGCGGCGGAACAGTCAGGCGCTCTGAATCCTGACCAGGTCTCAGCTTCCAGCGAGACCGTCGTCCGCGAGAGCCGGCGGAGCAGCCTCGGCCCGCCGTCCCGTCGATATCCGCTCACGCCCGAGGCGGGCAGTGGGTCAGGAGGCTGTGGCGGACTTCGTGGTGGGGCCGGCCGAGGCGGCGCCCTGAGTGGGGCGGCGGGTCAGGACCTGAGGGCCGGAAGCCGTGATGGCGACGGTGTGTTCGGAGTGGGCGGTGCGGGAGCCGTCGGCGGAGCGGATCGTCCAGCCGTCCTTGTCGAACTTGATTTTGTCGGTGGAGCGGCAGAACCAGGGCTCGATGGCAATGGTGAGGCCCGGGTTGAGTTTCAGGCCGCGGCGGGGGCGGCCGTCGTTGGACACGTGCGGGGCCTCATGCATGGTGCGGCCGATGCCGTGGCCACCGAACTCGGCGTTGACGCCGTAGCCGTAGGAGCGGGCGACCTCGCCGATCGCGGCGGAGATGTCGCCGAGGCGGCCGCCGGGCTGGGCGGCGGTGATGGCGGCCTCCAGTGCGACCTCGGTGGCCTCGATCAGCTTCAGGTCGGCCGGGTCGGGGGTGCCGACGACGACGGAGAGCGCGGAGTCGGCGACCCAGCCGTCGATGCCGACCGCCATGTCGATGCTGAGCAGGTCGCCGTCGCGCAGGACGTAGTCGTGCGGCAGGCCGTGCAGCACCGCGTCGTTGACCGACAGGCACAGCACGTTGCGGAACGGGCCGCGGCCGAACGAAGGGGCGTAGTCCCAGTAGCAGGATTCGGCGCCGCGTTCCTTGATCCGGCGGCGGGCGTGGTGTTCGAGGTCCATCAGGTTGACGCCGACCGCGGCGACGTCGCGCAGTTCGGCGAGCAGCTCGCCGACGAACTGGCCGGTCACCGCCATCCGGTCGATCTCCTCGGCGGACTTGAGCTCGATCACGACAGCCTCCCTCTCCCCTGTGCGGTATTTTTATACCACGCCAGGTCGGGATGCTCTGGGGGTATCCTGCTGGCATGGTTCGCCAACCACTCACCGCCGAACAGATCGCAGCGGGCCAGCGCCTCGGAGCCGCCCTCCGGGCCGCGCGGGCCGGCCGCAGCCTCGTCGAGGTGGCCCTGGCAGCCGGCATCTCCCCCGAGACGCTACGCAAGATCGAGGCGGGCCGCCTTCCCGCACCGGCGTTCGGCACCGTGGTCGGCCTCAGTCAGGCCCTCGACGTCCCGCTCAGCGACCTGGCCGATGTCTGGCGGGCCGACATGCCCGTCCGCCAGGCGTCCTAGAGACCAGCCGCCCACGACAGTGTGTCTCGGAAGATCTTGTTGGCGGCTCATTGAGCGGGAACAGCACCCACGGAGGTAACCCTGCGGGCCGGACTGCGCCGGCTCGGCACGTGTCATCTTCGCCTCGCGGGTCCGGGCGTAGCGTCGACGGCAGCGCTCTCCTGAAGCCCCAGCGCCGCCGTGGCAGGCAGAGGACCTCGCGCCGCAGCCCGCAATGGACCCTCGACGCCGGCACTCGCGCTGCGCGAGTGCCGGCGTGGCGACGGTCGAGGGGCTCAGTCGCAGCCCAACCCCTGGGCGTACGCGGGCGGCGGGTTTCCGGCGGCGACCTTGTCGGCGATCTCCCAGAACACCTCCGGCCAGTCGCCCTCGTCGTTCATCTGGTGCAGCACGCGCCAGTTGTGGCTGCTGCGCAGGGCGTCGCCGGCGCGCTGGAGAGCGGCGGCGTCGCCGACCCGCTTCGCGCGTAGCCATTCGGCGATCCATGCGCAGCCGACCCGGGAGGTCACCTGGGCGCCGAACTGGTAGGAGTCGTTGGTGCCGACGTCACGCAGCGCGGTGGGGTCGAAGTCCGGCGGGAGCGGCACGTCGGCGAGCACCTTGGCCGCCTCCTCGTTTACCCGCGCGGGCGTGACGATCTCCGCCGGTAGCGCGGCCAGCCAGGTGCGTACGTCGACGCGGACGACGGCGGCGAGGACCGCGTCGAACTCGTCCCGGCTCCAGCCTCCTGCGGTACGGAGCTCGACGAAGGCGCCGTCGCGAGGGCGGAGCATGACCGCGAAGTCGTCGGAGCTGTAGCGGAACAGGTCGCCCGGCCAGCCGTCGACCCGCACCGGTTTCGGGGGGCTGACGTTCAGCCGGTCGGCGTGGAAGCCCTCGTACTGTCCGGCCGGGTACCAGTTCATCTCCAACTGGCGCCCGCCGTTGCTGAACGCGATGGTGCCCTGCTGCTCGGTGAACCCGTAGACGGTGGTCACCTTCCAGCCCGGCTGGTCGATGAGCAGCCGCGGGTTCCCCTCGGCGGCCTTCATCGCCACGGGCGAGTAGACGACGGGGGCGCCCGCACTGGCGGCATCCGTGACAGGTGCCCGGCTGTCGTCCGGAGGTTCGCGCAGCACGGTGGACACGACGAGCAGGCCGGTGAGGACGGCGGCGGCGGTCAGCGCACCGGCGAAGCGGCGAACGATGACGCGGCCGGCTCGGGAGCGTGGTGGCGGTGACTCGACGACGCGTTCGAGCCTCGGCTCGGACATGATCTCCTCCAGGAGGGTCTGCTTCGCCCCGTCCAGGCGCCGGATGACGGCGGGTCGGTAGGGGTCGGCGTCTCGAACCATCCGGTCGAGGTGCTCCTCGGTCATCGGCCCTCCTTCGGGGTGGGTGCGGTCAGGACGTCGAGTACATGTCCGGGTGGGTCGGGGTCGTCACGGACGAGGTCGCGCAGCCTGGCCCGCGCGCGAGAGAGGCGGGTACGGACCACGGCCGGGCTCACCCGGAGGACCGCTGCCGCCTCGCGGGGCTCCAGGCCCTCCCAGACGGTCAGCATCAGCACCTCCCGGTCCAGCTCACAGAGGCGGGCCAGCGCGGCCTGGACGGTGAGCCGTGCCGGCACCTCACTGCCCGGGTCGGCGGCGATCGCGGCCGTGAGCCCCTGTCGTAGCCGCTCGCCCAGCCGCTGCCGGCGTCTGCCGCTGCGGTGGTGGTTGGCGAGCACCCGCCGGGCGACGCCGTACAGCCACAGCCGGGTCTCGGCTTCCGTTGGCATCTCGTGTCTGCGCCGCCAGGCCACGAGGAAGGTCTCCGCGACCACGTCGGCCGCGTCCTCGGGATGCTCGACGCGCCGCATGGCGTACGCCAGCAGCGGCTCGAAGCCCTCGGCGTAGACGCTTCGGAAACGGTCCTCGTGCTCGGTCGCGGAGCTCACGTCACTCCATGTCCGGTCGGACGCCGATCGTGACGGGCCGTCGCCACGCGGGCGTCGTCGTCAGACGGCGTCGAGCGGCGGCCGGGTCGATCAACTCCCGTGCCGTCCGCACGTCGACCGGAGAGCCGCGGCGGCCCCGCCGGTCAGGAGCGGCCGGAGCTGATGCGGTCCAGGTGGGGCGCGAGTTCGTCGGTGATCAGCAGGTCGCGGCGGATCTCGTCGTGCGGGTAGCCGGCCCGGCCCACCATGTGCGCCGCGACGGGCGCGGTGGCGAGTTGGAAGGCGCCGACGAGCACGAGGGTGGTGATGTCCACCCCCGTACGCAGGCGCAGCGCGCAGCCGAGCAGGACGAGCAGCAGGCCGAGCACCTGGGGCTTGGCCGCCGCATGCATCCGGGCGAGCAGGTCGGGGAAGCGCAGCAGCGCCGCCCCGGCGGCGACGCAGAGCAGCGCGCCAGCGATCAGGCAGACGCCGGCGGCGACGTCGAGGACGGCGTCGAGCGTCACTTGTCGTTCCTCCGGGCGGCGAACCGGGCGACGCTGACCGAGCCGACGAACCCGAGGATGGCGAGGACGACCAGCACGGGCAGCGCGGTGGCGTCGCGGCTGTAGGCGGCCTCGGTGGCGATGGCGGCGACGACGACGGCGAGCAGGACGTCGGTGGCGACGGCGCGGTCGAGGATGGACGGTCCGCGGATGATGCGGACGAGGGTCAGCCCGACGGCCACGGCGAGCAGCGCGGCGACGGTCACGGCGACGACGGTCATCTGGGTACCCCTTCCGGGTGGGCCGGCTCCGACGGGCCGGCGGCGTGGGGTTGCGTCACGCGGCGCAGTTCGTCGGGCGAGCCGATGGCGGCGACGATCCGCGCTTCGAGGTCGAGCACGCCCTGCCGGAACCGCTCGACCTCCTCGCGGCTGCGTACGCCGATGACGTGCACGTAGAGGGTGCCGGTCGTCCGGTCGGCCTCGATGATGAGGCTGCCGGGCACCAGGGACAGCGCCTCGGCGGTCAGCGTGAGGTTGAGGTCGGTGTTGACCCGCAGCGGCACGGCGATGATCGCGCTGAGCGGGGGTTTCCCGATCCGCACCGCCAGCCAGGCGATCTGGGCGGAGGCGACCACGAGGTCCCGCAGGAAACGCACCCAGAACCGCGCGAGCGGCACGGGGCGGATCCGCCCGGCGAAGGTCACCGGCGGCAGTGGGAAGACCGCCAGCAGCACGACGGAGAGCACCAGCCCGCTGATCAGGTTGGCCCAGGAGAGGGTGCCCCACAGCAGCACCCAGACGCCGGTCAGCCCGGTCACGGCGACGATCCGGTTGCGCCGGAGGGCCGTGCGGGTCAGCGGCGGGTTCGTCGGCGCGACGGGCTTCGGCGGGCTCATCGGGTCACTGGTCACGGGGCACCGTCCGGAAACACGGCCTCGACGTACGGGGTCCGGCGCAGCAGGTCGTCGGCCGCGTCGGTGCTGATGTCGAACAGCGGCCCGGCCACCACGGTCAGCGCCAGGCCGAGCACCACCAGGGCGGCGGTCGACCCGATCATCAGCCGCGGCAGCACGGCGCCCGACGCCTCGGGGTCCGCTTCCCGGTGCGGCTGCTCGGCGCCCTCAGTGCGGGCGGCCCGCACGGCGTCGCCGGCGGCGGGCATGTCCGGGTGCGGGGCACGCCAGAAGGCCAGGTTCCAGACGCGGGCGATGGCGTAGAGGGTGAGCAGGCTGGTGAGCAGACCGCCGACGACGAGCGTCCAGGCCAGCGGACCGCCGTCGTCCACGCCGGCCTGGACGAGGCCGAGCTTGCCGAGGAAGCCGGAGAACGGTGGGATGCCGGCGAGGTTGAGCGCGGGCAGGAAGAACAGCACGGCCAGCAGCGGCGAGAGTCGGGCCAGCCCGCCGAGCCGGTCCAGGGCGGTGCTCCCGCCCCGGCGTTCGACGAGGCCGGCGGCGAGGAACAGGGTGGTCTGGATGGTGATGTGGTGCACCACGTAGAAGATCGCCGCGGACAGCCCGAGGGAGGTGCTCAACCCGACGCCGAAGAGCATGTAGCCGATGTGGCTGATGAGGGTGAACGACAACAGCCGTTTGACGTCGGACTGGGCGACCGCGCCGAGGATGCCCACCACCATCGTCAGCGCCGCCACCACCAGCAGCAGGTCGGCGGTGCGCCCGCCGGGGAACAGCAGCGTCTCGGTGCGGATGATCGCGTACACGCCGACCTTGGTGAGCAGGCCGGCGAAGACCGCCGTGACCGGCGCCGGGGCGGTGGGGTAGCTGTCCGGCAGCCAGGCCGACAGCGGGAACACGGCCGCCTTGATGCCGAAGGCCAGCAGCAGCATGCCCTGCAGCACCAGCCGGATGTCGTCCGGCAGCGCGTCGAGCCGGTCGACGAGCTGGGCCAGGTTGAGGGTGCCGGTCGCCGCGTAGACCAGGCCGATCGCGACCAGGAAGATCAGCGACGAGAGCAGGCTGACCACGACGTACGTGGTGCCGGCCCGGATCCGGGTCTCCGTGCTGCCCAGGGTCAGCAGCACGTAGCTGGCGACCAGCAGGATCTCGAAGCCAACGTAGAGGTTGAACAGGTCCCCGGAGAGGAACGCGTTGCACACGCCGGCGGTCAGCACGAGGTAGGTCGGGTGGTAGACCGACAGCGGCGTCTCCTCGTTGCCGTCGGCCGTGCCCTGCCCGATCGAGTAGACGAGCACGCAGAGGGTGACGGCGGCGGAGACGACGAGCATCAGCGCGGCGAGCTGGTCGGCGACCAGGACGATGCCCAGCGGCGCCACCCAGCCGCCGACCTCGACGACCAGCGGCCCGTCCACGGAGGAGCGGACCAGCAGCGTGGCCGCCACGGCGACGGTGGCGGTGAGGACCGTGAGGCTGACCCAGCGCTGGGCGCGGGGCCGGCCGACGAGCAGCAGCGTCAGGGCCGCGCCGAGCAGCGGCATCACCACCGGCAGGGGTACGAGCCAGGTCATCGGCCCCTCCCCGCGTCCCCGGCCGGGCTGGCCGTGGTGTCGTCGGCGGGCACGGTGGCCAGGGCGACGTCGCCGTCGCCGTCACCGTCTCCGGCGTCGTTGTCGGCGGTGCCCGGTCCCTCGTCCCGGTCGGCCAACTCCATGATGCGGCGGTCCTCGACGTCGTCCTGCACCTCGTCGTGCCCGTTGAGGTGCCAGCTGCGGTACGCCAGGGCGAGCAGGAACGCGGTCATGCCGAGGGTGATGACGATCGCGGTCAGCACCATGGCCTGGGGCAGCGGGTCGCTCATGTCCCCCTCGGCGGTGGTGCCGACGATCGGCGGCCCGCCGGCCTTGCCGCCGGTGAGCAGCAGGAGGTTGGCGCCGTTGCCGAGCAGGATGACGCCCATCAGCACCCGCGTCAGGCTGCGCTCCAGCAGCAGCGTCACCCCGGCGGCGAAGAGGACGCCGACCACGAGGACGTAGGTCAGGTTCGGGTTCACACCAGCTCCTTCGTCCGGTCGTCGGCCTGTTCGGTCTCGCGTTGGTCGGTCTCCTGTTGCCGGTCCATCTCCGCGCCCAGGCTGCGCAGGATGTCCAGGACCAGGCCGACCACGATGAGGTAGACGCCGACGTCGAAGAAGACCGACGTGACGAAGTGGACGTGGCCGAAGACCGGCAGGTGCAGGTCCAGCAGGGCGCTCTGGAGGAACTCCCCGCCCAGCAGCATCGCGGCGACGCCCGTGCCGACCGCGACGAACAGCCCGGCGCCGAGCACCGCGCCGGCATCGACCGGGGCGGCCCCGTTGAGTTCCGTGCGCCCGCCCGCCAGGTAGCGCACGGCCAGCGCGAGCCCGGCCACCAGTCCGGCGGCGAAGCCGCCGCCGGGGGCGTTGTGCCCGGAGAAGAGCAGGTAGATCGAGAAGAGCACGATGGCGTGGAACAGCAGCCGGGTGACGACCTGGAGGATGACCGACTGCTGACGGGTGGTGGCGCCGGTGGTGAGCCAGCGGGGCCGCGCCGACTCGGTGCGGCCGACGCCGGGGATGCCCCTGCGCAGGTCGAGGTCCCGGGAGTGGCGGAAGATGAGGCTGGCCACGCCGGTGGCGGCCACCACCAGCACGGCGATCTCGCCCATGGTGTCCCAGGCCCGGATGTCGACCAGGGTCACGTTGACGATGTTCTTGCCGCCGCCGTAGGAGACGGCCTCGTCGGGGAAGTCGACGGAGATCGGGGTGGCGATCCGCGCTCCCGCCGCCACGTACGCCATGCCGGCGGTGACCACGCCCACGGCGACGCCGAGCGCGATGCGACCGCGCCGGCTGGACCGGATGGGCCGCTCGGAGAACTTGGCGGGGAGGTGGCGCAGGACCAGTACGAACATGACGATCGTGACGGTCTCCACCAGGAACTGGGTCAGGGCCAGGTCCGGGGCGCCGTGCAGGATGAACAGCAGCGCGGTGCCGTAGCCGGCGACGCCGACGAGGATCATCGCGGTCAGTCGGCGCCGGGCGCGGGCGGCGGCCACGGCGGCCACGATCACCACCGCGGCGGCGACGGCCTGCAACGGGGTGTCCCACAGTTGGAACCGCTGCGGCCAGGGCATCCCGGCCAGCAGCGCCCCACCCGGCAAGGTGATCATCACCAGCAGGATGACGCCGAGGTAGAAGGGGAGGGAGCCGCGCTGCGTGGCGCCGGTCAGCTCCACCGCAAGCCGGTCCACCCCGCCGATGAGCCGGTCGTAGACCGCGGCCCCGTCGAAGGGCAGTCGAACCGACGCGCCCAGCCGCCCCCGGTGCCGCAGGAGGAACAGCCCCACGCCGCCGGCGACCGCCAGCGCCGACAGGCCCAGCGCCAGGGTCGGCCCGTGCCACAGCGCGAGGTGGTAGCCGGGCTCGGCACTCTCGTACAGGTCCGCGTACGGGGCGAGGACCTTGTCGACGGCGGGCGCGAAGAGCCCCACCGCCAGGCCGGCGGCGGCGAGCACGACGGCCGGCGCGAGGAAGGGCCACCCGGCCGACCGGGCCTCGGTGGCGGGCACGTCGCCTTTGGTCGCGAACGCGCCCCAGACGAAACGCAGCGTGTACGCCACGGTCAGCGCCGAGCCGAGCACCAGGCCGGCGAGCACCACCAGGTCGCCGGTGCCGCCGTGCAGGAACGCCTCGACCGCCGCCTCCTTGGCGACGAATCCGGCCAGCGGCGGGAGGCCGGCCATGGAGGCCGCCGCGAGGCCCGCCACCACCGCGAGCGCCGGCGCCCGCCGCCCGAGGCCGCTGAGTTCGCGCAGGTCACGGGTGCCGGCTACGTGGTCGACGACCCCGACGACGAGGAACAGGGTGGACTTGAACAGCGCGTGGGCCAGCACCATCGCCGCGCCGGCCAGCGCGGTGTCGCGGGTGCCGGCACCGAGGATCACCATCAGCAGGCCGAGCTGGCTGACCGTGCCATAGGCCAGCAGCAGCTTCAGGTCGGCCTGCCGCAGCGCCGCCCATCCGCCGAGGAACATGGTGATCAGCCCGCCGGCCAGCAGCACCGGCCGCCACGGCGTGACCCCGACCACGGCCGGTCCCATCAGCGCGACGAGGAACACACCCGCTTTGACCATCGCCGCGGCGTGCAGGTAGGCGCTGACCGGGGTGGGCGCGGCCATCGCGCCGGGCAGCCAGAAGCTGAAGGGGAAGATCGCCGACTTGCTCAGCGCGCCGAGCAGGATCAGCACCAGGGCCACGGCCAGGTAGCCGCCGCCGGGCAGGTCGGTGGCGATCTGCGACCAGCGGTACGTGCCGGCGTGCTGGCCGAGCATGACGAACCCGGCGAGCATCGCCAGGCCACCCAGGGTGGTCACCAGCAGCGCCTGCATGGCCGCGCGCCGGCTGGCCCGCTTGGTGGGGTCGCTGCCGATCAGCAGGTAGGAGAGGACGGTCGTCAGCTCCCAGAACACGTACAGCAGCAGCAGGTCGTCGGAGACCACCAGGCCGAGCATCGCCCCGGCGAAGGCGACGAAGACGGCCGCGAAGCGGCCCAGGCCCGGGTCGTCGGAGCGGAAGTAGCGGGCGCTGTAGGCGAGCACCAGCGCCCCGACCCCGCCGACGAGCACCACCATCAGCCAGGCCAGGGTGCCCATCCGCAGGGCGATCTCCAGGCCGAGCTGGGGAACCCAGGTGACCGTCTCGACGACCGGATTGCCGGAGCGGACCGTCCCGGTCCGGGTCAGCGCCCAGACCAGGGTCGCCGCGGGGGCCAGGGCCACCAGGTAGAGCCCTTTTCGGCCCCAGATACGTATCAGTCCCGGGGCGATCACGGCTGCGAGTGCGTGGACCGCCACCAGAACCAGCACATACCCTCCCCAGAGTTCGACAACCGGTTAGCCAACCCTAACCGGTAAGGAGCGAATCTGCATATCGGCGATACGGCGCCGCCGGCGTGCCCGTGCCCGCGGGCGGCGCGAACGACCGGCCGTCGGCCTCCCGTCGGGAGGTCCACGGGGGCCGATGCGGCGGCCTCGTCGCCCGCGCCCCTCCTGCTTATCATGATCAGGAGGCGATCGCCCACCTTGCGGATACCCTTGGCGACCTGGCGAGCAGGGCGACGACGCGCACCCGGGCGCGACGCGACGGCGCCGGAAATCGAGGGCGACGGATGGGTGGGGCGATGCGGAGTGGGATGCTGGTGTCGACCCGGACGGCTCTCGCCGGGGCGACGGGCAACGCCCTCGTGATGGGTGTGGCCGAGGTGAGCACGCCGCTCGGCTGGGTGCTGCTTCCGGGGCTGCTCGGCGTGTCCACCCGCCCCCGGGTGGCGGCGCTGATCTCCGCCTGGGCGGCCGTCCTGCTGGCGGCGTCCGTGGTCGTTCCCGTCGTACCCGGGCACCGCGCCGATCCGTGGGCGCTCGGCGCCTCCGCGGCGAGCCTGGCCGCCGTACCGCTGCTGGCCTGGGCCAGGCGACGCCGCGAGGCGCGGGCCGTCGCCCGCGTGCCCGCGCCCCGCGACGTCGCCGTGTTCACCATGCCCGCCGGCACGGGACGCGCCGCGCTGGCCGTCTGCCGCGCCCCCGGGGAGGTCGCGGCGGCGGTACCGCTGCGCCGGGGTGGCCTGCGCGTCCTCCTCGGCGTGGCGCACGGCGCCACCCTGGCCCGCCCGGAGCACACCCGGGCGCTGGAGTCGGCCTTCCGCGACGAGGCCCTGCGCGGCGGCGGATCGTTGCCGCGGATCGCCGGGGCCCTCGACGACCTCGTGCGGGGCATCGCCCCGGGCGGTTACCTCGCCGCCACCCTGGTGGAGGTCTCCCCCGAGGGGCGCGTCACCCTGCTGCGCTGCGGCGGCCCGGACGTCACCGCGCACGCCGGAGACGGGGCCCGTCCCGCGGACCTGCCCGACGCCGGCCCGCTCGGCCTGACCGGGGCGGCGACCAGCGTGACGGAGGCGCCGGCCGGCGCCCGGCGACTGACGGTCGCCCCGGCCGACGCCGGGCCGCGCCGGCCGACCGAGGAGGCGCTGCGGTCCCCGCGTGCCGCGGACGCCGTGGTCGCGCTGACCCGACGCCCCGGCGGCGGCCGCCGGACCGGCCCGGCACTGGTGGTCGACCTGCCGCCCGAGCGGCCCGCCTGACCGCCGACCCCGGCCCGGCGGGCGAACGCGGGGTGGCGGGCAAGGGGCGACCCCGAGCGACGGCCCCGGTCAGCGCTGCCAGCGCACGACCCCGCCGACCACGGTGAGCGCCACCGTGAGGTCGCGCAGGTCCGCCGGCTCGACCCGGTACGGGTCGGTGGGCAGCGCGATGAAGTCCGCGAGCATCCCCGGGGTCAGCCGCCCCTTCAGGTGCTCCTCATAGGAGGCGTACGCGCCCGCCTCGGTGAAGCAGCGCAGCGCCGTGTCGAGATCGACCCGCTCGTGCGGGTCCACGCCGCCGGGCGGGGTGCCGTCGGGCTGCTGCCGGGTCACCGCGGCGTGGATGCCGAAGAACGGATCCGGGTCCTCCACCGGGGCGTCCGAGCCGAAGGCCACCGTCGCGCCGGCGTCCAGCAGGCTGCGCCAGGCGTACGAGGCGAGGTCCCGGCCGGCGAGCATCCGGCTGGTCAGGGGGATGTCGCTGGTGCAGTGGGTGGGCTGCATCGAGGCGATCACGCCCAGCCGGGCCAGCAGCGGCACGTCCGCCGGGCGCAGGTGCTGGGTGTGCTCGATCCGGTGCCGCAGCCGCCGTACCGCCGTCGGGTTGGTGCGCGCCGACTCCTGCCAGTTGGCGTACGCCCGCAGCACCATCCCGTTCGCCGCGTCGCCGATGGCGTGCGCCGCCACGGCGATGCCGGCCCCGGCCGCCTTCGCCACCAGCCGCTCGAACTCCTCCGCCGGGGTGACGGCGATGCCGTGGTTGTCGGGCTCGCCGTCGTACGGCTCGGTCATCAGGCAGGTGTGCGAGCCGAGCGCCCCGTCGGTGAAGATCTTGACGGGGCCGGTGCTCAGCCAGCGGTCCCCGTCGCCGGTCGCCCAGCCCAGGTCGATCACCTCGTCCAACGCGGTCGACGGGATCGACTTGTGCACCCGCAGCGGCAGCTCGCCCCGGGCGTACAGGGTCTCGTAGGCGGCCCGGCAGTCCTGCCCGTCGATGTCGTGGATGCTGGTCAGGCCGACGGAGAGCAGCCGGGGCAGGTGGGTGCGCAGTTGCGCGACCAGGTCACCGCTGAGCGAGGTGCGCATGACGTCGTACGCCGCGTCGCCGGCCGCCTCCCGCAGGATGCCGGTCGGCTCGCCGCGTTCGTCGCGGACGATCTGCCCGCCGATCGGATCGGGGGTGCCGGCGTCGATGCCGAGTCGCCGGAGCGCGGCGGTGTTGACCCAGGTGGTGTGCCCGTCGATGGTGGGCAGCACAGCGGGCCGGTCCGGGCAGACGCGGTCCAGGTCGGCCCGGGTCGGCTGCACCGGGCGGTCCCACTTGTGGCTGTCCCAGCGCCCGCCGAAGAGCCAGGCGTCGGGCGGCAGGGTGGCCGCGTGCCGGGCGATCCGCGTCAGCGCCTCGTCGAGGCTGGTGGTGCCGCGCAGGTCCACCTGCTCCAGGCCGCGCACGTAGAGCGCCGAGTGCAGGTGGCTGTCGATCAGGCCGGGCAGCACCGTCATCCCGCCGAGGTCGACGCGGCGCGCGCCGGCGCCGGCGCGGTCACGGCACTCGTCGAGGTCCCCGACGGCGACGATGCGCTCGCCGCGCACCAGCATCGCCTCGGCGTGCGGACGGGCGGGGTCGAGGGTGTGGATCCGGGCGTTCTCGAAAACCGTACCGGTCATGGGCTGCCTGCTTCGACGGTCGGGCGGGGCCGTCCATGCTAGACAGCAGCCCTCGGCGACGGGCGCGGTGGCACCCGGCGGCGGGGGCGTCGGGGAAGGCCGCCACCGGGCCGCTTGCGGTACGCTACCGGCCAGTCACTACTACGACCCGTCGTGATCACCGTCGGGCACCCGCCCTCCGGTGGCCCGACTCGGAGGTGCCGGATGGCTGACGACGCGGAGCTGACCGCGTGGGCGCTGGCCGCCGGCCGGGGTGACCGGACGGCCGCCGCCTGCTTCGTCCGGGCGACGCAGCAGCAGGTCCGCCGCTTCCTCGCCGCGCTGGTCGCGCCCCGCGAGGCGGACGACCTGACCCAGGAGACCTTCCTGCGGGCGATGCGGTCGCTGCCGTCGTACGCCGGACGCTCCTCGACGCGGACGTGGCTGCTCGCCATCGCCCGCCGGGTCGCGGCGGACCACGTCCGTACCGTCACGTCACGGCCGCGCACGGTGCCGATGCCCGACGGGTACGACGTCCCCGACCCGGCGCGCAGCGGCTTCGACCGGCAGGTCGTGCTCGAACGCCTCATCGCGGCGTTGCCCAGGGACCGACGGGAGGCGTTCGTCGCCACCCAGGTGCTGGGCCTGTCCTACGCCGAGGCCGCGGAGGTGTGCGGCTGCCCGGTGGGCACCATCCGCTCCCGGGTGGCCCGGGCCCGGGAGGATCTGGTCGCCGCCGCGCACGGCTGGTCGGAGCCGGACGCGGGCCGGGGCGGCGACGCCACCGGCTGACCCACCCGCCCGCGCTGACCTGCGGGAAGGCGACGGCCCACGAAACTGCGCGGGAACCAACGACGGGTCCGGGACGACTACCGGTACATGGGGTGTGAGCAGTGGCGTGAGGTGCTGTCGGCGCAGTTGGACGGGGAGGAGACCGCCGCCGAGCGGACAGCCGTGGCGGCCCACCTGGCCGGCTGCGCCGGCTGCCGGACGTGGTATGACCGGGCCACGGCGGTGACCCGCCGGGCGCGGCTGTCGGTCGCCGTCGCCGGTGACGACCGCACCGACGCCATCCTCGGCGCGCTGCCCGCCCCGGCTCCGCGCCGCCGGCGGGAGCGGGTCGTGCTCACCCTGCGGGCGGTCCTGGGCCTGGTCGGGGCGCTGCAACTCGTGCTGGGCCTGGCGCAGATCGGACGCGGCACGGCGAGCGCCCACGCACACGCGGCGACCGGCGGGCTGATGTCGGGGCACCTGTGGCACGAGTCGGCGGCGTGGAACGTCGCCGTGGGCGCGGGCTTCCTCTTCGTGGCCGCCCGGCGCACCCCGCCGACCGGACTGGTGCCGATGTTGAGCGCCTTCGTCGGCATGCTGGCGCTGCTGTCGGTCAACGACCTGCTGACCGGGCGGGTGGACACCGCCCGGCTGGTCAGCCACGGCTTCCTGCTCGCGGGCTACGTGATCGTCGTCGCCCTGTCCCGCCCGGGGCTGCGCCCTGACGGCCCGGCGCGGCGCAGCCGTCCGGACGAACCCCGCTGGAGCCTGCCCGCCGACGAGCCCACGGAGGCACCGGGGCTGCGGTTGCTCCCGTCGCCGTATCCCGGCTCCGCCCGCGTCTCCGACCGCCGCGCGGCCTGACCGGTCACCAGCTGCCCGGCCGACCACCACCAACCAGGAGAAGCACCAGACATGCACATCCCGTCCCGCCGCCCGACCGTCGCGGCCCTCGTCGCCGCCGCGCTGGCCGCCGCGCTGCTGCTCGTACCGGCCGCCCCCGCCGCCGCGCACAACACGCTGCGGGCCGCCAGCCCCGCCGACGGCGACCGCCTGACGACACCACCGACGCGGGTCACGCTGGAGTTCGCGCAGCGGCTCGACCCGACCTTCACCACCATCGCGCTGACCGACGCCGCCCGGCGGAAGATCCCCACCGGTGGGCCCACCGTCGACGGGACGAAGGGCACGGTGACCGTCGACGAGACGCTGGGCGAGGGCACCTACACCGTCGCCTACCGGATCGTCTCCGCCGATGGGCATCCGGTGCAGGGGTCGTACCGGTTCACGGTCGCCGGCGGCGGCGACACCACCGGCGGGGCGGGCACGGCGACCGGGGCGGTCACCGATCCGCCGGCCGCCGCCGCGTCTGCCGCCGCCGCACCGACCGCTGCCGCGGCCCCGACCGCTGCTGCCGCCCCGCCGGCCGCCGGGTCGGTCGACCCCGCCGCCGCGACCGGCTCCGGCGGCCTCGGGACGGGCGGCGTGCTGCTGGCCGCCGGGGTCCTGGTCGCCGTCCTCGGCGGGACCGCGCTGCTGCTGCGCCGGCGCCGCGAGACCCGCT
>NZ_WAAS01000044.1:0-36477 GCF_008806585.1 Micromonospora sp. AMSO12t | reverse complement strand
CACCGGCAGCGCGCCTTCCGCCGGCTCGGCCAGCCCGCCGGCGACCAGGTAGCGCACGAAGACCCGGGCGCCGTTGCCGCACATCTCCGCGAACGACCCGTCGGCGTTCCAGTAGTCCATGAACCACTCGGCCTCGCCGGCCAGCTCGGCGCCCTCCGGGTGCGCGGCTGCCCGGACCGCCCGCAGCACGCCGTCGCCGCCGAGGCCGCGCCGCCGGTCGCAGAGGGCCGCGACCAGCCCCGGGGTCAGGTCGAGCCGGTTGTCCGGATCGGGGAGGATGACGAAGTCGTTGCCGGTGCCGTGGCCCTTGGTGAACTGCACGCCCCCATCATCGCGCAGCGGCGGGCAGCAGGCGCAGGGCGGCCGGGACCAGCTCCGGCGTCGACGAGTCCAGCCAGTGGATCCGGGGGTCGCGGCGGAACCAGGACCGCTGCCGCCGGACGAAGCGCCGGGTGGCCCGGACGGTCTCGTCGTGCGCCTCGGCCTCGGTCAGCTCCCCGGCGAGGAAGCGCAGCACCTGCTGGTAGCCGAGCGCGCGGCTGGCCGTACGTCCCTCGGGCAGGCCGCGCCCCACCAGGTCCCGGGTCTCGGCGACCAGCCCGTCGGCCCACATCCGGTCCACCCGCAGGGCTATCCGCTCGTCCAGCAGCGCGGTGTCCAGGTCCACGCCGAGCTGCACCGAGGGGTAGTACGGGGTCGGTTCGGGCAGCGCGGCGGTGAACGGCGCCCCGGTCAGCTCGATGACCTCCAGGGCGCGCACGATCCGCCGGCCGTTGCCGGGCAGGATCCCCGCCGCGGCGGCCGGGTCGGCCTCGCGCAGCCGGGCGTACAGGGGCGCGGGGCCGGCCTCGGTCAGCTCCCGTTCCAGTCGCTCGCGCACCGCCGGGTCGGTGCCGGGGAACTCGAAGCGCTCCAGCACCGCCCGCACGTAGAGGCCGGAGCCGCCGACCAGCAGCGGCACCCGGCCCCGGGCCAGGACGTCGTCGACGGCGGCGCGGGCCAGCCGCTGGTACTCGGCGACGCTCGCCGGCTCGGTGACGTCCCAGATGTCCAGCAGGTGGTGCGGCACCCCCTCGCGCTCGGCCGGGGTGAGCTTGGCGGTGCCCACGTCCATGCCCCGGTAGAGCTGCATCGAGTCGGCGTTGACCACCTCGCCGTCGAGGGCGTGCGCGAGGGCGATGCTCAGCGCCGACTTGCCGGCCGCCGTCGGCCCGACCACGGCCACGACCGTCCCGGCCGGTGGGCGGGTGGTCACGCCGGCGTCCAGGACGACACGAGGTAGGCGACGCCGTACGGCGCCGAGTGGTGGCGCAGCTCGCCGCGCCAGTCGCCGCCCGTCGCCCGGACCGCGCCGGCCAGCACCTGCCAGGGCGCCCGCCCGGCGACCTTCAGCTCCGCCGACAGGACCGGGTCCAGGTCGAGCAGGGCCTCGGCGTCCGCATCGGCCAGGGCGCGGGCGACCCCGTCGTCGTACGCCTCGGCGCGCGGGTCGTCGTAGCCGGGCGACTTCGGGCCGCGGCAGGCCGATCCGTCCCCCGTCACCAGCAGGGCGGTACGCGGCTCCGTCGCCGCGCCGAGCGCCGCCCCCAGCTCGGCGCACTCCGCCGGGGAGGCGTCGGACGCGACGGAGCGGGCCAGCCGGGGCAGCTCGGTGCGGGAGCGGCCGACCAGCCACGCGCCGACGGTCAGGCTCAGCGGCAGCCGCTCGCCGCCGGCGCAGTTCACCTTCCACAGCCGCACGGCCCGGTCGAGGCCGTACCGGCGCAGCGACCCGTGGTCGGCCGCGTTGAAGCGGGTGGTCTCCGGCCCGCCGCCGACCAGGACGATCACCTCGGGGCCGGCGGCGAGCAGCCCGGCGACGGCGGCGTCGCAGGCGGCGCGGAGCTCGTCCAGCTCGGGCGCGGCGGCGCCGGCCAACTCGGGGACGATCAGCGGCGGGTGGGGGCAGACGGCAGCGGCGACCAGGGGCACCCGGCAACGGTATCGGCACGACGGAGCCGGGCGCCCCGCACCCGGGCTCTTCGAGCCGCCGCTGCCGGCCGGTCCCCGCCGGCGGGCCGCCTGTGGGTTCGGGGCGCCACGCCGCCGACGACGCCCGCCCGTCCGGACGCGTCGTACGCCGGATTCCGACACTCCTCCCAGGGAGCCTGTCCGCGGGCGCTAGGACACCGTATGGTCACGGTCGGCGATAGGCGCTCGACGGGAACGGGGTCGTACCTGTGACAATGCCGGGGGAAACTTTGCTGCGCCGTGGCGGCGATCGCGGGACTGCTCCCCGACGCCGGGAGAACGAGGATGGGCACATGAGCGACTGGACTGCCTTCGGACGGGTGGACGCGGACGGCACCGTGTACGTCAAGACCGCCGACGGCGAGCGGGTGGTCGGATCCTGGCAGGCGGGAGCGCCCGAGGAGGGGCTGGCCCACTTCGCCCGCCGCTTCGACGACCTGGTGACCGAGGTCAACCTGACGGAGGCCCGGCTCAACTCGGGTGCCGCAGACGCCGGCCATTCACTGACCACCATCCGGCGGATCCGCGCGTCGCTGGCCGAGGCGCACGTCGTCGGCGACATCGACGCGCTGGCCGCCCGGCTGGACCGGCTCGCGACGGTCGCCGAGGAGAAGGCCGGCGAGGCCAAGGCCGCGCGGGACGCCGCCCGGGGCGAGGCACTTGCCCGCAAGCAGGCCCTCGTTGAGGAGGCGGAGAAGCTGGCCGCCGAGTCGACGGGCTGGAAGACCGCCGGGGACCGGCTCAAGGAGATCCTCGACGAGTGGAAGACCATTCGCGGGGTCGACAAGAAGGCCGACGGTGAGCTGTGGAAGCGGTTCGCCGCCGCCCGGGACGGCTTCACCCGCCGCCGGGGCGCCCACTTCGCCTCCCTCGACTCTCAGCGCAAGCAGGCGCAGACGGTCAAGGAGGAGCTGGTCGCCGAGGCCGAGAAGCTCAAGGACTCCACCGACTGGGCGGCCACCGCCAACCAGCTCAAGGACCTGATGAACCAGTGGAAGGCCGCTCCCCGGGCCTCCAAGGAGGCCGAGCAGAAGCTCTGGGAACGGTTCCGGGGCGCGCAGGACGAGTTCTTCACCCGGCGCAGCGAGGTCTTCTCCGCCCGCGACAACGAGCAGCGGGGCAACCTGGAGCGCAAGCAGGCGCTGCTCGCCGAGGCCGAGGCGCTGGACGTCGACGGCGACCCGAAGGGCGCGCAGGCCAAGCTGCGGGACATCCAGGCCCAGTGGCACGAGGCCGGCCGGGTGCCCCGCGAGGCGGCGGCCGGGCTGGAGCGCCGGCTGCGCGCGATCGACGAGAAGGTCCGCGAGGTGATGGACTCCGCGTGGCGGCGCACCACCAAGGAGGACAACCCTCTGCTCGCCCAGATGCGCGCGCAGGTCGCCGAGGCCGAGGAGCGGCTGGCCCGGGCCCAGGCGGCCGGGGACGCCCGGCGGGTCAAGGAGGCCGAGCAGGCGCTGGCCTCCAAGCGGCAGTTCCTCCAGCTCGCCGAGCAGGCCGGCTGAGCCGGACCGACCCACTGCGACGGGCCCCGAGCCACCTCGGACCGAGCCACCACGGAAGCCCCCGATCCGCCACGGACCGGGGGCTTCCGCCTGTCCGCCCGCAGCCGCCCGGGCCGGGCACGCGACGGTTGACGCATCGAGGCGGGCTGATCAGAATGAGCGGCGGAGCCAGGTCCGGCACCGGCGCGAGGGCACCGGCGGCGCACACCGCGTCGTCGGGGGACGCCGGTGGTACCGCGAGCGGCCGCATCCCACGTGGCACGTACCGTCGCGCCCTGTCCGCGTACTCCTGAGGGAGCGTGACGGCCGTCGCCCGGTTCCCGCCCGCGCCGCCGGTGGCGGCGGCGGGCAGTTCGAAGTGGAGCTCGCATGCACCGACGCAGCGCCCTCGGCGGCGCGATCACCGCGCTCGCCACCGCCGCGGCCGGCGTCCTCGTCGCCGCCGCCGTCAGCACCGCCCCGGCCGTCGCCGCCCCCGCCGGCACCGGGACCGGCTACCTGCACACCAACGGCAACAAGATCGTCGACAGCACCGGCGCGACGGTACGCATCACCGGCATCAACTGGTTCGGCATGGAGACCGACAACAAGACCTTCCACGGGCTGTGGTCCACGAACCCGTGGCGGGGACAGATCGACAAGATGGCCAGCCTCGGCTACAACACGCTGCGCGTGCCGTATTCGAACGACGCGCTGAAGCCGGGCGCGACGGCCAGCGGCATCAACGACTTCGTCAACCCGGACCTGGTCGGGCTCTCCCCGTTGCAGATCCTCGACAAGGTCATCAACTACGCCGGCGGCAAGGGGATGCGGGTCATCCTCGACCGGCACCGGCCGACCTCCGCCGGCCAGTCCGCGCTCTGGTACACCCCGACGGTCTCCGAGGCGACCTGGATCAACGACTGGAAGATGCTCGCCCAGCGGTACGCCGGCAACACCACGGTGATCGGGGCGGACCTGCACAACGAGCCGCACGCCGAGGGGACCAACCCGGCGGCCACCGGCGCGTGCTGGGGCTGCGGCGACCCGGCACGGGACTGGCGGCTGGCCGCCGAGCGGGCCGGCAACGCGGTCCTGTCGGTGCAGCCGAACTGGCTGATCTTCGTGGAGGGCGTGAGCTGCCCCAGCGGTGGCCTCTCGAACGTCTGGGACAACGATCCGAGCAACGACGAGGACTGCGGCTGGTGGGGCGGCAACCTGACGAAGGCCAAGGACTTCCCGGTCCGGCTCGACGTGCCGAACCGGCTGGTCTACTCGCCGCACGAGTACGCCACCTCGGTCTTCGAGCAGAACTGGTTCAAGTCCCCCGACTTCCCGACGAACCTGCCGGGCATCTGGGACAAGTACTGGGGTTACCTCTACAAGCAGAACATCGCGCCGATCATGATGGGCGAGTTCGGCAGCACCCTGGCCGACCCCCGGGACAAGGTGTGGCTGGAGAAGCTGATGGCCTACACCGGCACCGGGGTCGACGGGATGTCCTTCACCTACTGGTCGTGGAACCCGAACTCCGGTGACACCGGGGGCATCGCGCTCGACGACTGGACGAACATCAACACCACCAAGCAGGCCATCCTCCAGCCGTACCTGATCGCGCCGGTGGGCGGCGGGGGCGGCCCCACCGGCACGCCGACGGCGACGCCGACCTCGTCGCCGCCTCCGCCGACCGGGGGCTGCACGGGTGCGTACCGGCAGGTCAACGCGTGGCAGGGCGGCTTCCAGGGGGAGCTGACGGTGACGAACACCGGCACCGCGACGGTCAACCCGTGGCAGGTCACCTGGGCCTGGCCGGCCGGGGTGAGCCTGGCCAGCGGCTGGAACGCCACGGTGACCCAGTCCGGCACCACGGTGACGGCGGCGGCCCCGACCTGGGCGGGGGCGCTGGCGCCGGGGGCCTCGGTGACGGTCGGCTTCACCGCCAACGGCCCGTCCGCCGCGCCGGGCGCGGTGAAGCTCAACGGCGTCGCCTGCTGATCCACCCCTGACGATCGGCGGTCATCCCTCGGGGTGGCCGCCGATCTTCGTGCAGGTAGGGGCGGTCTTTACATCGACGAACATCTGTGTTTACATCGGGAAAGCGCTTACCTGACTGCTCGTGAGCGCCAGCACGGGAGCCGCAACTTCGCGTAGCCAGTCCCGCATCCGCGGGGCCGCAGACCGCCGTCCCCACCGACCAGACGCCACCGGGCACGGCGTCGCCGGGTCGGCCCACGGTCCGCGAGCCCGCGACCACCGAAGGGAAGCACCATGCGTACGTCCCGACGTCGCACCACCCTGCTCACCGCCGCCGCCAGCGCCGCCCTGCTCGCCGCGGGGGCGCTGACCACGGGCACCGCACCCGCCTCGGCCGCCCCCACCGGGCTGATCGGCTGGGCCACCCAGAACGGCGGCACCACCGGCGGCAGTGGCAACCCCGTCACCGTCACCAGCGCCTCCGCCCTGACCAGCGCGGTCGGCTCCAGCAGCGCGGCGGTGATCCGCGTCTCCGGCACCATCTCCTGCTCCGGCATGCTGCGGGTGCGGTCCAACAAGACCATCCTCGGCAACCCCGGCGCGACCATCTCCGGCTGCGGCTTCAACATCAACGGCGACCGCAACGTCATCATCCGGAACCTGACCTTCCGGAACTGGAACGACGACGCGATCAACGTGCAGGAGTCGGCCACCAACATCTGGATCGACCACAACAGCTTCACCAACGGCAACGACGGCGCGGTCGACATCAAGCGGGGCTCGGACTTCATCACCGTGTCGTGGAACCGGGTCTACGACCACGACAAGTCGATGCTGCTCGGGCACAGCGACAGCAACGGCAGCCAGGACACCGGCCACCTGCGGGTGACCTACCACCACAACTGGTTCGACGAGAGCACCCAGCGCCACCCCCGGGTCCGCTTCGGCAACCCGGTCCACGTGTTCAACAACTACTACGACAGCAACGGCGGCTACGGCGTGGCCTCCACGGAGAACGCCGGGGTGCTCGTCGAGGGCAACTACTTCGAGAACGTCGACGACCCGTACCACCTCGGTGAGGGCGACTCCGGGCCGGGCACGCTGGTCGCCCGGAACAACCACTTCGTCAACTCCGGCAGCGGCCAGGCCGGCGGCAGCGTCCGGGCCATCCCGTACTCGTACACCCTGGACGCCGCGAGCAGCGTGAAGTCCATCGTCACGGGCGGCGCGGGCGCGGGTCGGATCCAGGTGTGACCGGCTGAGCGCACCGGCCGGGGCCTGCGCGCGCAGGCCCCGGCCGGTCGCGGGTCAGTGCGCGGCGCAGCCGGTCGTCGGCGCGGGCGCCGCGGCCGGCGCGCCGATCGTGGGCAGCCCGAGCAGCACCCCCGGCGTACGCGGGGCGCGCCCCGCCTCGGCCGCGTCACCAGCCCGGGTGCGCCGGTGCGCCAGCGGCTCGCCGTCGGCGTTGAGGTGGTGCGGTGCGGCGTAGGTGATGGTGGTGTGCACGACGTCGCCGGGCCGGATCCGCCCGGCGAGGGAACCGGCGTCGCCCTGCTGGCCGTTCCCGCCGGTGGCGAAGTGGACCAGGCGGCCGTCGCGGGCGCGGCCGGACATCCGACCCGTGCGCTCGTCCTTGCGCCCCTCGCCGACGGCGACCAGCACCTCCACGGTCTCCCCCACCAGCTTCTTGTTCTCCGCCCAGGTGATCTCCTCCACGCAGGCGATCAGCCGCTCGTAGCGCTCCTGCACGACCTGCTTGGGCAGCTGGCCGTCCATGGTGGCGGCCGGCGTGCCGGGGCGCTTGGAGTACTGGAAGGTGAACGCGGAGGAGAACCGGGCCTCGCGGACCACGTCGAGGGTGCGCTCGAAGTCGGCGTCGGTCTCGCCGGGGAACCCGACGATGATGTCGGTGGTGATCGCCGCGTCCGGCATCGCCGCCCGGACCTTCTCGATGATGCCCAGGTAGCGGTCGGACCGGTACGAGCGGCGCATCGCGCGCAGCACGTCGTCGGAGCCGGACTGGAGCGGCATGTGCAGCGAGTGGCAGACGTTGGGCGTCTCGGCCATCGCGGCGATCACGTCGTCGGTGAAGTCCTTCGGGTGCGGGCTGGTGAACCGCACCCGCTCCAGCCCCTCGATGTCGCCGCAGGCGCGCAGCAGCTTACCGAAGGCCAGCCGGTCGCCGAACTCCACGCCGTAGGAGTTGACGTTCTGCCCGAGCAGGGTCACCTCCAGCACGCCCTCGTCGACCAGGGCGCGGACCTCGGAGAGGATGTCGCCGGGGCGGCGGTCCTTCTCCTTGCCCCGCAGAGAGGGCACGATGCAGAACGTGCAGGTGTTGTTGCAGCCGACGGAGATCGACACCCAGCCCGCGTACGTGGACTCGCGCCGGGTGGGCAGCGTCGAGGGGAAGACGTCGAGGGACTCGAGGATCTCCACCTCGGCAGCCGTGTTGTGCCGGGCCCGCTCCAGCAGCACGGGCAGCGACCCGATGTTGTGCGTGCCGAACACCACGTCGACCCAGGGCGCCTTGCGGACGATCTCGCCCCGGTCCTTCTGGGCCAGGCAGCCGCCCACGGCGATCTGCATCCCCGGGTGCCTGGCCTTGACGGGGCGCAGGTGACCCAGGTTGCCGTAGAGCCGGTTGTCGGCGTTCTCCCGGACGGCGCAGGTGTTGAACACCACCACGTCCGGGTCGTCGTCGGCTTCGGCGGCGCGCACGTAGCCCGCCTGCTCCAGCAGGCCGGAGATGCGCTCGGAGTCGTGCACGTTCATCTGGCAGCCGTAGGTGCGCACCTGATAGGTGCGCGGGCTGCTCGCCGCTGCGGTAGTCATGACCCGGACAGCGTATCCGGGCCCACCGACCGGACTTAACGAGGAGGAGCCGTGTGCCGGAGCATCAAGACCCTACGTGAGCCGTACGTCGCCGAGGTGACCCCGGGCGACGTCGACGCGGCGGCGTTGCAGTACGTCCGCAAGATCTCGGGTTTCCGCAAGCCCGCCGCCCACAACGCCGCGGCCTTCGACGCGGCGGTCGCCGCCGTCGCCGCGGCCACCGCGACCCTGCTCGCCGAGCTGGAGGTACGCGGTGGCCGCTCCACCAGCCCGGCGAGCTGATCCCGCCGCCGGGCCGGGACGGGGTTTCGCCCCCGCCGGCCCGGCTCCCGGGCTCCTCCGCCGGCCGGCTCCCGGGCTGCTTCCACCGGCCGGCTCCCGGGCTGCCTCCGCCGTGCCGGCACGGGGGCCGGCAGCGGGTGCGCGGGTCAGGCGGCGGCGAGCGCCGGGAGCACCGAGTCCGGCGCCCAGCGCGAGCGGTGGCACTGCGACCAGCCGCGACAGCGGGGATCGGCGTCGGTGCACAGCCGCTGGTCGGCGAGCTCCTCGCCGTCGTCGGTCTCCCGGACGTCGAAGTGCACCGGCCGGATCGTGCCGTCGGGCGCGACGAGCAGGTGCCGCCCGGCGTCCAGCGTGTCGTCGCGCAGCAGGCAGTTGCGGTCCAGCAGCCGCGCCAGCGTGGCGATGCTGCCGTGTTCGGAGAGCCCTTCGGGCACCCCGTAGCAGTCCACGATCGTGGCGAACTCCCCCGGCGCCTGCCAGACGTCGCAGATCACCGCGTACGTCGGCAGGCGGGCGGGGTCCGCCGCCGCCAGGGGCATCACCACCCGGCCGAGCGCCTCGGCCAGTGCCGGGTAGACCTCCACCGGCCGCACCTGCTCGATTCTCCAGTTCCACAGCTCGGTCATGCCGCCTCCTCGCTGTGCTCGTCCCACCGGCCTCCGGATCGGGCCTTACTGACGATGGTGGGGTGCATATGACCTCAGCCGGGGGCAAGTTACCGGTCTGTGACCATTCCGGGCAAAATTTCCCCGAGCGCCATTGCTCCGAGTAGCGGAAAGATGACAGTTTATCGGGTACGGTGGCCCGGTCCGGACGCCACACGCCGGGAGGCCCGCCCTCAGCGCACGACGACGCGGTGCTCCCCGGGCGGCAGCAGCTCGCCGATCACGGTGGCGCCCGGCAGTTCGCCGGCGACCAGCAGGCCGCCCGAGGTCTGCGCGTCGGCCAGCAGCAGCCGCTCCTCCTCGCTGACACCGCCGAAGTCGGTCCACGGGGCGACCCACTCCAGGTTGCGCCGACTGCCGCCGCTGACGTGCCCGTCGCGTACCGCCTCCCGGGCGCCGGCCAGGTAGGGCACCCGGGCCGCGTCGATCGCCACCGTCAGGCGGCTCGCCCGGGCCAGCTTGGACGCGTGCCCGAGCAGACCGAAGCCCGTCACGTCGGTGCCGCAGCGCACGCCGGCCGCCACCGCGGCCCGCGCCGCGTCGCGGTTGAGGGTGGTCATCGCGGCGACCGCCTCGGGGAAGCTCTCGCCGGTGGCCTTGTGCCGGGTGTTGAGCACCCCGACGCCGAGCGGCTTGGTCAGCGACAGCGGCAGCCCCGCCCGGCCGCCGTCCAGGGTGATCAGCTCCTCCGGCCGGACCACGCCGGTGACGGCCAGCCCGTACTTGGGGCCCTCGTCGTCGACGCTGTGCCCGCCGGCGAGGTGGCAGCCGGCGTCGCGGGCCACGTCCTGCCCGCCGCGCAGCACCTCCCGGGCCAGCTCCAGCGGCAGCACGTCGCGCGGCCAGCAGAGCAGGTTGAGCGCGACGAGGGGGGTGCCGCCCATGGCGTACACGTCGGAGAGGGCGTTCGTCGCGGCGATGCGCCCCCAGTCGTACGCGTCGTCGACCACCGGGGTGAAGAAGTCGGCCGTGGTCACCAGGCCGGTGCGCTCGTCGAGCCGGACCACCGCGGCGTCGTCGCCGTGATCGAGCCCGACGAGCAGCTCGGCTGTGCCGGTGGCCGGGCCGAGCCCGGCGACCATGGTCTCCAGCTCCCCCGGGGGGATCTTGCACGCGCAGCCGCCGCCCCGGGCGTACCGGGTGAGCCGTACCGGTTCGGTCATCCCCACATGATCGCCGAACCGCTCCATCCGATGGCAACCGGCGGGCCCCGATCGCGGTCAAAATCGGACTCATGACCCCGTTCTGAACTGGTGTTATCGCTCCGTGACCAACTGAGTTGCGTCCCGCCACATCCCCCCGCCTACAGTTGCCCAACCGGGGGTCAGCCGACCCCGCGCGACGACAGGGACGGTGAACGACGTGACGACGGGCGAACCGCTCATCGTGCTGGACTCGGTCAACAAGTGGTTCGGGCCGCTGCACGTGCTGGACGACGTCTCGCTGTCGGTCGGGCGCGGCGAGGTGGTCGTGGTGATCGGCCCGTCGGGCTCCGGCAAGTCGACGCTGTGCCGCACCATCAACCGCCTCGAACCGATCAGCTCCGGCACGATCACCTTCGACGGGCAGCCGCTGCCGGCCGAGGGCAAGGCGCTGGCGAAGCTGCGCAGCGAGGTCGGCATGGTGTTCCAGTCGTTCAACCTCTTCGCGCACAAGACGATCCTCGAGAACGTCACCCTCGGGCCGGTCAAGGTCCGCAAGGAGAAGCCGGCGGTGGCGCGCGAGCGCGGCCTGGCCCTGCTGGACCGGGTCGGCATCGCGAATCAGGCCGACAAGTTCCCGGCCCAGCTCTCCGGCGGCCAGCAGCAGCGGGTGGCGATCGCCCGGGCGCTGGCCATGCAGCCCAAGGCGATGCTCTTCGACGAGCCGACCAGCGCGCTGGACCCGGAGATGGTCGGCGAGGTGCTGGACGTGATGACGTCGCTGGCCAGCGAGGGCATGACCATGGTCGTGGTGACCCACGAGATGGGCTTCGCCCGGCACGCGGCGAACCGCGTCATCTTCATGGCCGACGGCCAGCTGGTCGAGGACGCGCCGCCGGCCGAGTTCTTCGCCAACCCGCGCAGCGAGCGCGCCAAGGACTTCCTGTCCAAGATCCTCACGCACTAGGCGTCCGTACCTGGAGCGCGCCGTCCCCCGGCGGGTTCCGTCGAAGAAGGAGAAGTGTATGCGTATCACGCGCGTAGCGGCGCTCGCGGCGGCCGCCACTCTGGCGCTCGGCATGACCGCCTGCGGCGGCGACGACGCCGACGAGGGCACCGGCGCCGGCAGCAAGTCCTTCGCCGCCGGCAGCACGATGGAGCGCCTCAACAAGGCCCAGGCCATCAAGATCGGCACGAAGTTCGACCAGCCCGGCTTCGGCCTGAAGGGCCTGTCCGGCAAGCCGGAGGGCTTCGACGTCGAGGTCGCGAAGATCATCGTCAAGGAGCTGGGCATCCCCGAGGACAAGATCGAGTGGGTCGAGGCCCCCTCGAAGGTCCGCGAGGACGTGATCGTGAACGGCACGGTCGACCTGGTCGCCGCCACCTACACGATCAACGACAAGCGCAAGGAGCGCATCGCGTTCGCCGGGCCGTACTACGAGGCCGGCCAGAACATCATGGTGAAGAAGGACGACACCACCATCACCGGCCCGGACTCGTTCAAGGACGGCACCAAGAAGGTCTGCTCGGTCACCGGCTCCACGCCGTTCGAGGAGATCAAGAAGTACGTCAAGGACGTCGCCACCCAGCTGGTGCCCTTCGACACCTACGACAAGTGCCGCGACGCCCTGAAGAACGGCCAGGTCGACGCCGTCACCACGGACAACGTGATCCTGCTCGGCTACATCGCCAAGGACGAGGCGTCGTTCAAGCTGGCCGGCGAGAACTTCACCAAGGAGCCGTACGGCCTCGGGGTGAAGAAGGAGGACACCGACTTCCGCAACTTCGTCAACGACACGCTGGAGAAGGCGTTCGCCGACGGCAGCTGGAAGAAGGCCTGGGACGACACCGCCGGCAAGTTCGGTGCCGAACTGGGCACCGCGCCGACCGTCAACCGCTACTGAGCTGATTCCTGATCTGGAGGGTGGGAGGAAGACCGTCCCGTGAGTGTGCTCATCGAGAGGTTCGACGTCTTCGCGGGTGGTTTCTGGCTCACCCTCCAGATCTGCGTACTCGCCGCGATCGGCGCCCTGATCCTGGGTGCCATCGTGGCGGTGCTGCGGATCTCCCCGGTGCCGCCGCTGCGGGCGCTCGGCACCGGCTACGTGAACATCTTTCGCAACATGCCGCTGACCGTGGTGATGTTCTTCGCCGCGTTCGGCCTGCCGGCGCTCGGCTCCAACGCGGACTTCCTGCGCGTCCCGGTGCTCGACTCGTTGTTCAGCCGGCTCGGCACGGACCTGCCGTACTTCCGGTTCGCGCTGATCGCGCTGGTGCTCTACACGGCCGCGTTCGTCTGCGAGGCGCTGCGCTCCGGGGTGAACGCCGTGCCCGCCGGCCAGGCGGAGGCCGCCCGGTCGCTGGGCCTCACGTTCGGCCAGAACCTGCGTCACGTGGTGCTGCCGCAGTCCTGGAAGGCCTCGGTGGTGCCGCTCGGGTCGGTGATCATCGCGATGATCAAGAACTCTGCCCTGATCGGCTTCTTCGGCGTGATCGGCGACCTCTCGCAGACCGCCGACCAGCTCACCTCGGCCGAGGGCTACGCCTTCGTCCCCGTCGCCATCGGCATCTCGATCGGATACCTGATCATGACCGTCCCCCTCGGCGCGCTCCTCGACCGCATCGAGAAGCGGCAGGCGGTGGCCCGATGAGCCAGCAGAGCGTCCTCTACGACGTCCCCGGCCCCCGGCAGCGCCGGCTCACCCTGGTCGGCAGCGCGGTCGCGACGGTGCTGCTGCTCGTCGGCGCGTACTTCCTGGTCTACCGCCCGCTGAACGACAAGGGCCAGTTCTCGATGGAGCTGTGGGGGCCGCTGATCGACCCCTCCAACGAGAACTTCTCGCTGGTGTGGGAGCGGATCGGCATCGGCTTCAAGAACACGCTGACCGCCGCCGCCCTGGCGATCGTCTCGTCGCTGGTGGTCGGCACGCTGCTCGCGGTGCTGCGGATCCAGCTCAAGAGCCTGACCCGTCGGCGCTTCACGGGTCTCGCCACGCCGCTGGCGTACCTGCTGCGCGGGCTGAGCCTGTTCCTGTCGGCGCTCACCCGGGTCTGCGTCGAGGTGTTCCGGGGCCTGCCCGTGGTCATCACGATCTTCTTCGTGGCCCGCGGCTTTCCCGAGTTCGGCGTCTCGTTCGACACGCTGTGGTACCTGGTCATCGGCCTGACCATCTACAACTCCGTGGTGATCGCCGAGATCCTCCGCTCCGGCATGGAGGGCCTGCCCGGCGGGCAGGCCGAGGCGGCCTCCGCAATCGGGCTCTCCCCGTTGCAGACCACCCGGATGATCCTGCTGCCGCAGGCGTTCCGGATCATGCTGCCGGCGCTGATCAGCCAGCTCGTCGTGGTGCTCAAGGACACCTCGCTCGGCTTCATCATCAGCTACGAGGAGACCCTGAACATCGGCAAGCAGATCATCGGCGCGCTGGACAACCCGATCCAGGTCTACGTCGTGATCGCGGTGATGTTCATCCTGGTGAACTACTCGCTGTCGAAGCTGGCCCAGTACGTCCAGCGCCGGCTCTCCCGGGGCCGCAAGACCGCCGGCACCCCGGCCCAGAACCCGCCCCCGGCCGCGCTCGCCGCGCAGTCGGAAAGCAACGGCCAGGGCATCTGACCCCTGAGGTACGACGAAGGGCCGGCCCGATGATCGGGCCGGCCCTTCGTGTTGACGCCGTCAGCGGGCGATCTCGGTGACCCGGGACTCGCGGACCACGGTCACCCGGATCTGCCCCGGATAGGTCAGCTCCTCCTCGATCTGCTTGGCCACGTCCCGGGCCAGCACGGCGGCGCCGATGTCGTCGACGTCGTCCGGCTTGACCATCACCCGGACCTCCCGGCCGGCCTGCATTGCGAAGACCTTCTCCACGCCGAGCTTGCCGGCCGCGATCTCCTCGATCCGCTCCAGCCGCTTGACGTACGCCTCGAGGCTCTCCCGCCGGGCCCCCGGCCGGCCGCCCGAGCAGGCGTCGGACGCCTGGGTGAGGACGGCCTCGATGGTCTGCGGCGGCACCTCGTTGTGGTGCGCCTCGATGGCGTGCACGACGTCCTCGTTCTCGCCGTACTTGCGGGCGAGGTCGGCGCCGATGATGGCGTGGCTGCCCTCCACCTCGTGCGTGAGCGCCTTGCCGATGTCGTGCAGGAACGCCGAGCGTTTGATGATCGGCACGTCCAGCCGCAATTCGGCGGCCATGATGCCGGCGATGTGCGCGGTCTCCACCAGGTGCTTGAGCACGTTCTGCCCGTACGACGTCCGGTAGCGCAGCCGGCCGAGCAGGGTGACCAGCTCCGGGTGGATCTCGGTGATGCCGACCTCGACCAGGGCGTCCTCGGCGGCCCGCTGGCAGAGCTCCTCCACCTCGTGCCGGGCCAGGTCGTAGATCTCCTCGATGCGGTGCGGGTGGATCCGCCCGTCCAGGATCAGCTTCTCCAGGGTCAGCCGCCCGACCTCCCGGCGCACCGGGTCGAAGCAGGAGAGCAGCACCGCCTCGGGGGTGTCGTCGATGATCAGGTTCACGCCGGTGACCGACTCGAAGGCGCGGATGTTGCGGCCCTCCCGGCCGATGATCCGCCCCTTCATCTCGTCGCCGGGCAGGTGCAGGACGCTGACCACACTCTCCGCGGTCTGCTCGCTGGCGACCCGCTGGATGGCGTCGACGACGATGTGCCGGGCGCGCTGCTCGGCGGTGCCACGGGCGTCGGACTCGATGTCGCGGACCAGCAGCGCGGCCTCCCGCTTGGCCTGGACCTCGATCGCCTCGATCAGCTCCGCCCGGGCCGCGTCGGCGGTGAGGCCGGCGACCCGCTCCAGCTCGCGTCGCCGCTGCGCCTCCGCCTCGGCCAGCTCGGCCTCGCGTTGGGCGAGGGCGGCCTCGCGGGCCGACAGGGCCGCACTGGCGGCGGTGAGCTGCCGTTCCCGCTCGGCGAGGCGCTCCACCTCCTCGGTGTGCAGCCGCTCGCGCTCGTCCATCCGGGCCGCCCGCCGGTCCACCTCGGCGGCCTGCTCCCGGGTGGTGGCGGCGAGCACCGCGACCTCCCGCTCGCCGCTGCGCCGGGCGGTGGCCCGCAACTGCTCCGCGTCCGCCTCGGCCTGCTTGTGGGCCCGCTCCAGGACGGTGTCGGCCTCCGCCCGGGCGTCGTCGAGCACCCGGCGGGCCTCCGCCCGGGCCGCCTTCGCCTCGGCCTTCGCGGCAGCCGCCTCGGTGCGGGCCGCCGCGACGGCGGACTTCGCCACGTCGATCGTGCTGTTGGCCTCGTCGGCGGCGGTACGCAGGGCCGCGAGGGACTGCTCCTGCCGGTCCTTCTCGGCGATGAAGGCGGGGTCCTCGGGCGCCGGTGCCGCACCGAACCGGCGCAGCGCCCGTACGCCGAGCAGCACCGCCCCGAGCACGACCACGGTCAGGACCAGCACCACGGCGAGGATCAGGATGTCGAACCCGCTCATGCCGGCGCCCCGCTCCGCCCGATGGCCACAGGGCCCGGCCCGACCGGCCCGCTCATGTCGGGACCCCGGTGGAACTGCGCCGCCTCGCCATGGCCGCCTCCCCTGAACGTCGGGACCGCAGCGACCGTGCCGATGGGCACGCACCCTGCGGCTGTGGACGCCCGACCGGAGCGACTGGCCGTGGGGTAGCTTCCGTCGGCGGTGCCCACGCGGGAGCATCGCCGACGGCCGGGTGCAGTTGTCGCGCCAGCGTCGGACCGGCCAGTCCGAAGCTGCCGCCAATGGCCGATCGGATCGGCCAAAGTGATGCTGTTCCGTTATGCGATCTATGTTGTGCGCTTAGCCTGCGCTTGGTCGGGCAATGTGAGCCTGTATGGCGAGGCTAGGTCTCCCGGGGTGCTCCGGTCAAGAACTCATGATCAAACCCCCCGAACGGAGAGAAGTTGTCACGTCACGCAACGCTGATGCACGCCCGGACACCGGCGGACAAAACGGCAGCGGACCGGGCCGCGCGGCGTGTCGGCCCTGCTCAGCGCGGCGGCCCGTACGCACCCGCCGCCGCGCCACCCTGCGGCCGTGCGCGTACCCGCCGGCGCACGGCCGACCGGCTGTGACGCAACCCTCTGCGCCGCGACGCTCGCCGGAGCCCACGAGTGCACCACTCCCCCGATCGGGTGGGTCAGCGGGCGCCCGACGCCAGCGCCGCCGCCACCAGTGCGGCGTTGTCGGGCGCGGGCGAGCCGTCGGGCAGTGTCAGCGTGTCCTCCAGCCCGACGCGGCTGTGCAGGCCCCGGCGTACCGCCTCGGCCAGCACCGGCCAGGTCGCCGGCCCCTCGGCATGCAGCAGGACCGGTGGGCTCCCGGCCGCATCGGAGGGCAGCGCGGCCAGCATCGCGGCGGCGTCCGCAAGCGCCACCGCCCGGTCCTCGGCCATGCACTCGATCAGGATCCGCCCGGCCGGCACCCGCCACTGCGCGTACGCCTCGACCGCGTCGACCGTCCAGAGTCCCGCCTCGACCATGACGCCCCGCTCGTGCAGCGCCGTCGCCACCGCCTCCGCGCCCGGCTCGTGAGCGTTGACCGAGGCGAAGTCGGGCAGCACGGTCCAGGCCCGGACCGCGGCCACCCGGGCGGCCGGCTGCGCCTCGATCCAGGCTCCGGTGCTCACTCCCACCGGCAGCCCCGGCCGGGCGGCCCGGATCGCGTCCAGCGCGGCGGCGACCACCAGTGGGTGCAGGGACTCGCGGCCGGCGGCGTCCCTGGGATGCACGTGCACCGCCCCTGCGCCGAGCCCTGCGCAGCGGGCCGCGTCGGCCGCCAACTCGGCCGGGGTGACCGGCACCGCCGGATGCTCGTAACGCCCTCGGGCCCCGTTGAGGCACGCCTTCAACACGAAGTCTCCCCCCGCCCACCGCCGGGCTCAGCGGCCCTGCCGCCACACGCCTCCGACACGGGCCCCACCGACGATCTCAGCGCTCCGTCGCGACGCGCCCCCAGCACGAGGTCCCACCGCCAGGGCTGCGGCCCTGCCGCCACGCCTCCAGCGCGGCGTCCTACCGCCGGGCTCCGCGGCCCGTCGCGACGCTCCTTCAGCAGCGGACCCTTTCCGCGGGCCGGCGCTCCGCTCACCCGGGGGAGCGGTTGTCCCGGTCCAGCTCGCCCTCGGCGTCGGCGAGCGCGTCCGCGTCGATCTGCTCGGCGAACTCGGCCGCCTCGGCGCTCTGCGCCGCGAGCGCGTCCTTCACCGCCCGGATCGCCACGCCCGGCGGGTAGCCCTTGCGGGCCAGCATGGCCACCAGCCGTCGGAAGACCGCGTCCGGCTCGCCCCGGGCGGTGCGCAGCTTCCGCTCGACCAGGGCGCGGGCGGTCTCGGCCTCGGTCTCCTCGTCCAGCTCCCCGAGCGCCTCGCTCGCGACCTCGCCGTCCACCCCGCGCTGGCGCAGCTCGTTGGCGAGCGCACGGCGGGACAGACCCCGGCCGGAGTGCCGGCTCGACACCCAGGCCCGGGCGAAGGCGGCGTCATCGATGATGCCGACCTCGTCGTAGCGGTCGAGCACCTCCGCCGAGACCTCGTCGGAGACGCCTCGCTTCGCCAGCGCCCCGGCCAGCTCGGCCCGGCACCCTGGCCGAGCTGGTCGCCGTCGTACGTGTACCAGGCGCCGGACTTGCGGATGATCGCCTGCTCGACGCCCACGTCGATCAGCGAGCCCTCGCGGGAGATGCCCTTGCCGTACATGATGTCGAACTCGGCCTGCTTGAACGGCGCCGCGACCTTGTTCTTCACGACCTTGCACCGGGTGCGGTTGCCGACCACGTCGGTGCCGTCCTTGAGGCTCTCGATGCGGCGCACGTCGAGCCGGACCGAGGCGTAGAACTTCAGCGCCCGGCCGCCCGTGGTGGTCTCGGGGCTGCCGAACATCACGCCGATCTTCTCGCGGAGCTGGTTGATGAAGATCGCCGTGGTGCCGGTGTTGTTGAGCACACCGGTGATCTTCCGCAGCGCCTGGCTCATCAGCCGGGCCTGGAGGCCCACGTGGCTGTCGCCCATCTCGCCCTCGATCTCGGCGCGCGGCACCAGGGCCGCCACCGAGTCGATCACGATGATGTCGATCGCGCCGGAGCGGACCAGCATGTCCACGATCTCCAGCGCCTGCTCGCCGGTGTCTGGCTGGGAGACCAGCAGGGAGTCGGTGTCGACGCCGAGGGCCTTGGCGTATTCCGGGTCGAGCGCGTGCTCGGCGTCGACGAAGGCGGCGATGCCGCCGGCCCGCTGGGCGTTGGCCACCGCGTGCAGGGCCACCGTGGTCTTACCGCTGGACTCCGGGCCGTAGATCTCGACGACCCGGCCCCGGGGCAGACCGCCCACGCCGAGCGCCACGTCGAGCGCGATCGAACCCGTCGGAATCACCGAGGTCTGAACGACCGGACGCTCTCCCAGCCGCATCACCGAACCCTTGCCGAACTGCTTGTCGATCTGAGCGAGAGCAAGGTCGAGTGCCTTCTCCCGGTCGGGCCCTGCGGCCATGTTTGCCACCCCTGCCTTCGCCGGCGTCTTTCCTGAGCTTCGCGTCACGCGGACACGCTAGGCGCTGGGTCCGACAGAAAACCAGCCGACCGGCCGTGAGCTGTGGACGAGCACCCCGCTGTGGACAATAGCCGAACAGGTGTACGAGGCGACAAGCGACACGCGGAAGCCGCGAAACGGCTGCTCAGCGTAGTCGCGCGGGCACCCGGTCGGGATAGGCGGCGCAGACCGCGCGCCACACCACGTGGGTCTGCTCACCCGACGCCAGGGCCTGCTCGACGGTCCGCCCGCCGAGCTGGGAGAGCACCTGGTCGCGGGCGATGCTGGCCGCGTAGCCGGGGCCGAACGCCTCCTCGAGCCGGGTCCAGAAGTCGGTCAGCCGCACGTGATCAGTCCTCCTCGTCCGGCGCCCCCACCGGCACCGGCCGCAACGCTAGCGTCACCAGGGGCACCACCGCGACCGCCGCGAGCCCGGTGAGCACCGGATAACCGGCCGCCTCCACGACAAACCCGCTGACCGCCCCGGCGGCAGCACCGGCGAGCCCCATGGTCAGGTCGGAGAGCCCCTGCACGCTCGGCCGGATCCCCACCGGCACGGACTCCGACAGCAGCGTCGAGCCCGCGACCATGGTCCCCGACCAGCCCAGGCCGAGCAGGAACAACCCGACCGAGAGCCAGGCCGTGTGGTGCCCGGCCGTGCCGGCGACCGCGCACGCCGTGAGCAGCAGCCCGACGCCGCCGAGGATCACCGCCCGGCGACCGACCCGGTCGGTGAGCCAGCCCGCCACCGGGGCGAGGGCGTACATGCCGGCGATGTGCAGGCTCAGCACGAGACCGACCACCCGCAGCACGTCGGCGTCGTCGTGCCACTCGTGCAGGCGCACCGGGGTCATCACCATCACCGCGACCATGACCAGGTGGCCGACCGCCACCGCGACGATGCCGAGCCGGGCGGCCGGCCGCGCGCGTACCACCGCCCAGGCGGCCCGCATGCCCGCACCGCGCCGGGCGGTCGGCGCCGGCGCGACGACGGGGGCCGCCGGGGTGCCGGCCGCCGCCAGCCGGCGCGCCGTGAGCAGCGGGTCCGGCCGCAGCAGCGCCAGGATCGCCCCGGCGGCCAGCACGAGCGCGACGGCGCTGAACGCGAACGGACCGGCCAGCGTCGGCAGCCCCCAGCCGCTGGTGGTGCGGTCGGCGAGCGAGGCGAAGTTCGGCGCGGCGACCGCGCCGATGGTGGTGGCCCAGACGATCAACGAGAGCTGGCGGCCCCGGCGCGCCGGCTCGGCCAGGTCCACCGCCGTGTAGCGGGCCTGGAGGTTGGCCGCGCTGCCGCCGCCGAACAGGAGCATGCCGAGGAAGAGCAGCGGGACCCAGCGGGTCACCGCGGCGAGGACCACCAGGGCGCCGCCGGCCGCGCCGGTGAGGTACGCGACGACCAGGCCGGGCCGTCGGCCACGCACGGTCATGATCCGGGTGACCGGCACGGCGAGCAACGCCCCGCCCACCACGGCGGCGCTGCTGACCAGGCCCGCGACGGCGGTGCCGGCGACGTCGGAGGCGAGCAGCGCCCCGACGGCGACGCCGATGGTCACCCCGATCCCGCCGACGATCTGGGTGACGAAGAGCAGCCGCAGGGTATGCCGCTGGATGGGCGCGACGTCGGCCGCGGCGAGCGGCGCGGCGAGGTCGGTGGCCATGGCGGCTCCTTCGAGGTAAGGGGCGAGGTGCCATCTCATCCTTGCGCACCCGCCCCGCCACCCGGCAGCCCGTCGACGTTACAACCCGAGGCCCCGGCCGATGATCTCCTTCATGATCTCGGTGGTGCCGCCGTAGATCGTCTGCACCCGCCCGTCCAGCCACGCCTTTGCCACCGGGTACTCCAGCATGTAGCCGTAGCCGCCGTGCAGCTGCACGCAGCGGTCGGCGACCTTGTTCTGCAGCTCGGTGGTCCACCACTTCGCCTTGGCCGCGTCGGTGACCGAGAGCCGGCCGGCGCCGTACTCCGCGACGCAGTGGTTGACGAAGGTACGGGCGATGGTGACCTCGGTGTCCAGCTCGGCCAGCAGGAAGCGGTTGTGCTGGAACGCGCCGATCGGTCGGCCGAACGCCTGCCGGGAGCGGGCGTAGTCGAGGGTGACGGCGAGCAGCCGCTCGGCGGCGGCCACCGCGACGACCGCGATGCTGAGCCGCTCCCGGGGCAGGTTGGCCATCAGGTGGTAGAAGCCGTGGTTCTCGGTGCCGATCAGGTTCTCCGCCGGCACCCGGCAGTCGTCGAAGAACAACTCGGCGGTGTCGTTGGCCTTGAGCCCGACCTTGGCCAGCCGTCGGCCTCGGGAGAAGCCGGGGGTGCCGCTCTCCACCGCGATCAGGCTCACCCCGTGCGCGCCCTGCTCCGGGGCGGTACGCACGACCACGACCACCAGGTCGGCCATCTCCCCGTTGGTGATGAAGGTCTTCTGGCCGTTGAGCACCCAGCCGTCGCCGTCGCGGACCGCGCTCGTGCGGATCCCGGCCAGGTCGGAGCCGGCGCCGGGCTCGCTCATCGCGATCGCGGTGACCAGGTCGCCGGAGCAGAACCCGGGCAGCCAGCGCTTGCGCTGCTCGTCGGTGGTCAGCTCGGTCAGGTACGGCGCCACCACGTCGTTGTGCAGGCCGAAGCCGAGCCCCGTGCAGCCGCTGGCGACGATCTCCTCGTCCAGCACGGCGTTGAACCGGAAGTCCCGCTGCCCGCCGCCGCCGTACTCCGCGTCGACGTCCATGCCCAGCAGGCCAGCCGCCCCGGCCCGGCGCCACACCTCGCGCTCGACGATGCCGTCGGCCTCCCAGCGCTCGTGGTGGGGCACCGCCTCGCGGGTCAGGAACTCGCGGCACAGCTCGCGGAACTCCTCGTGGTCGCGCTCGTAGAGATGCTGCTCCATGGCGGCAAGTGTGGCACCGCTCACCCGCCCTGCCCAGGGGCCGCCCACCCGGCACACACGCTGCATACGCCGCCACCGACGCTGCCGCGGCCCAACCGGCCGTCCGCCGGTCGGGCTCAAGGTGAATCTTGGACAGTTGCCGTTCGCGGCGAACGGCAACTGTCCAAGATTCGCCTTGGGGGCTCCCGCGAGCCGGGCGGCGGAGGGTTACTGTGCGGGCGTGACCGACGCACGGGGCTTGGTGGAGGAGTTCAACGCGGCCTGGGAGCGGGGGGACCTCGACGCGGTCGTCGGCTTCCTGAGCGAGGACGTCACGTACTGTCCCAGCGCCTGGGACGGGCCGGCCGGCACGGTGCGGGGGCGCGACGCGGTGCGCGCGGTTCTCGCCAGCCAGCTCGGTCCCGGACCAGGCCCGGCCCTGGGGGCGGTGTGGACGGACGGCGAGCGGGCGGTCTGCGAGTGGGCGTGGGCGCCGGCCGAGGACGGTACGGTGCTGCGCGGGCTGGACGTCTACCGGGTGCGCGACGGGCGGATCGTCGCCAAGGACGTCCACGGCAAGATCACGACGCCGGACTGACCGCCGACCGGCGGGCACCGGCCGGTCAGCCGGCGAGGGCGCGGGCGGCCACGGTGAGGTCGGCGACCAACCCCTCGTACGCCTTGTCCTGGTCGTCGGCGCGCAGCACGGCGGACGGGTGGATGGTGGCCAGCAGCCGGGCCGGCGGGGCGTCCGCGACGGCGCCCGCGGAGTCCACCGGCACCCGCCGGAAGTCCTCCGGGTGCTGGGCCGACTCCGGCCAGGGCAGCAGCTCGCCGCGCTGGCGGGTGACCCGGAACGTCGGGCCGAGCAGGGCCTTTGCGGCGGTGGCGCCGAGCACCACCACGATCTCCGGGCGGAGCTGGGCAAACTCGGCGACCAGCCAGGGCCGGCAGGCGGTGACGTGCACCCGGTCCGGGGTCTGGTGGATGCGTCGCTTGCCGCGCAGCTCGAAGCGGAAGTGCTTCACGGCGTTGGTGAGGTAGATGTGGCCGGGGTCGAGCCGGGCGTCGTCGACCGCCCTGCGCAGCAGCCGGCCGGCGGGGCCGACGAACGGCAGGCCCTTCTGGTCCTCCAGGTCGCCGGGCTGCTCGCCGACGAAGACCACCCGGGCGCCGGCGTCGCCGCGACCGAAGACGGTCTGCGAGGCGTCCCGGTGGAGCTCGCAGCCCCGGCAGCCGGCGGCGGCGGCGCGCAGGTCGTCGAGGGTGTCGGCGCGCGGCGGGATGAACTTCTGCGCGCCCGGCGCGGTCTCGGTCTGCTCGGCCATGGCGACTGTTCTACCCGGTGCGGGAGGGAACACGCGCGGGGACCCGCCGGGAGGGACACGCCGGTGCGCACAAAGTGGACGGTGTGGGCGGAGTGCCGACGCGGCGTCGCCCACCCCGGGCCGTCCGGGGTCGCGGCAGGCTCCCCGCTCACGCCGTGAAGCCGGCGGCGGGGGTGGGCCGGACGGCCCGGGCCACGGCCTCGGCCAGGTCCGGGATCTCCGCCTCGTCGAGCGAGCTGACGGTGATCCGCAGCGCCGGCGGGCCGGCGATCCGGTGCAGCGCGCCGGGCGCGACCGCCCAGCCGGCGTCGCGCAGCGCGGTCAGCACGCTGGTCTCGTCGTCGACCGGCAGCCAGACGTTGATGCCGCTGCGGCCGTGGGCGACCAGGCCGTGGCCGGCGAGCGCGTCGATCAGCCCCGTGCGCCGCCGCTCGTAGCTGCCGGCGGCCCGGTCCACCAGCTCAGCCACGGCGGGGTCCCGCCAGAGCGCCAGGACGAGCCGTTGCAGCACGGTGGAGACCCAGCCGGCGCCGACCCGGGCCCGGCCGGCCACCCGGGCCACGGTGGTCTCGTCGCCGACCAGCACGGCCAGCCGCAGGTCGGGGCCGAACGGCTTGCTCACCGAGCGGACGAAGGCCCACGCCGGGGTCGCCCCGGCGAGCGGGTGCAGCGGTACGCGGGCCAGCTCGGCGGCGTGGTCGTCCTCGATCAGCAGCAGGTCGGACCGGCCGGCGAGCAGGGCGCGCAGCTCCCCGGCCCGCTCGGGGGAGACCGCCGCGCCGGTGGGGTTCTGGGCCCGGCTCGTCACGATCAGCGCCCGTGCGCCGGCGGCGAGCGCGGCGGCGACCCCGGCGACCAGCGGACCGTCGTCGTCGACCGGCACGCCGATCGGCCGCAGCCCGAGCGCGGCGACCAGGTCGAGCAGGTTGGCCCAGCCCGGGTCCTCGACCGCGACCGCGTCGCCGGGGCGTAGGTGCGCGCCGAGCAGCCGCTCGATGCCGTCCAGCGCGCCGCCGGTGACGGTCAGCTCCGTCGCCGGTACGCCGTCGGCGGCCAGCCGCTCGCGGGCCGCCTCGGCCAGTTCGGGCAGCACCCCGGCCGCGGGGTAGCCGACCGGCTCCCCCGCGACGGCGGCGAGGCCGGCGAGGTGCGCCCCGAGGGGCGGCAGCAGCCGCACGTCCGGCTCGCCCCGGGAGAGGTCACGCAGGCCGGGGGCGGTCGGCGGGCGCAGCGCGGAGCGGCGGGACGCCACCGGCGGCCGGGGCCGGACCCGGGTGCCGTGCCGGCCGGCGGTGACCACCAGGCCGCGCTGGCGCAGCTCCTGGTAGGCCCGGGCCGCGGTGGCCGGGCTCACCGCGAGTTGGGCGGCGAGCTCCCGCACCGGGGGCAGCGCGTCGCCGGGGGCGAGGGCGGCGGAGCGGATGCCCGATTCGATGCTGGCCGAAATCTCGGCGGCCGTCGTACCGGCCACCTGATAGCGTGCTGACACAAATCAGGGATTGTACTAGAACAAAGGTCGAGCCATGTACGCACCCACCGACCGGACCACCGCCAGCCGCTCCCGGGAACGGATGAGCTACGACGAGGCCGCCGCGCACGCGATCCTCGACGAGGCGTACGACTGCGCGCTCGGGTTCACCGTCGACGGCGAACCCCGGGTGCTGCCCACCCTGCACGTCCGCGTCGGCGACACCCTCTATCTGCACGGCTCCACCGGCAGCCGGCCACTGCTCGCCGCCCGGGGCGACGGACTGCCGGTCTGCGTCGCCGTCACCCTGCTCGACGGCCTCGTCTACGGCCGCTCGCAGTTCCACCACAGCGCCAACTACCGCTCGGTGGTCGCCCACGGCACCGCCCGCCTGGTCACCGACCAGCGGGAGAAGCTGCGGATGCTGACCGCCCTGGTGGAGAAGGCCGCCGCCGGGCGCAGCGCCGACAGCCGTCCGCCGTCGCGCCGGGAGCTGGCCGAGACGGCCGTGCTGGCCCTGCCGCTGCGGGAGGTGTCGGTGCGCGCCCGCACCGGCGGCGTACGCGACGAGGAGACCGACCTCGCCCTGCCGCACTGGGCCGGCGTGGTGCCGCTGCGGCTGACCGCCGGGCTGCCCGAGCCCGACGCCGGGGTGGGCGTGCCGGTGCCGGCGTACCTGCGGGAGCGGACGTCGCCGTGGCTCGACCCGGCGGTGCTGCGCGGGGAGCACGTGCTGCTGGAACCGCTCGACCTCGCGCACGCCGACGAGCTGCACGCCGCGACCGCCGACCCGGAGGTCTGGCGGCACCTGGGCAGCCCGCAGCCGGCCGACGTCGCCGGCACCGCCGACGGGATCGCCACCGCGCTGGCCGCACACCGGCGGGGCGAGCGGGTGCCCTGGGTGCAGCGCTGCGCGGTGACCGGGGCGGTGGTCGGCACCACCTCCTTCTACGAGGTGGACCCGGAGCGCCGGGCGGTGGCGATCGGCTACACCTACCTGGGCCGGCCCTGGTGGCGCACCGCGATCAACACCGAGGCGAAGCTGCTGCTGCTCACCCGCGCCTTCGAGGAGCTGGGCGCGGAGCGGGTGGTCTGGCACACCGACGTCCGCAACGAGCGCTCGCAGCGGGCCATCGAGCGCCTCGGCGCGTCCCGCGAGGGGGTGCTGCGGCGGCACCGGCTCCGCCCGGACGGCTCCTGGCGGGACACCGTGCAGTATTCGATGATCGTCGACGAGTGGCCGAACGCACAGGTCACGCTCCGGGAAAGGCTTCGCCGGACGGCACCCGTGGCCCCATGATGGCGGGCGTGCTGGGCATCACCGACATCTGGACGTACGTGCTGGGCACCGTGGCGATCGTTCTGCTGCCCGGGCCCAACTCCCTCTTCGTGCTCTCCACCGCCGCGCAGCGGGGCGTGGCGACCGGCTACCGGGCGGCCGGCGGGGTCTTCGTCGGCGACGGGATACTCATGTTCCTCTCCGCCGCCGGCGTGGCGTCGCTGGTCCAGGCGTACCCGCCGCTCTTCCTGGTGATCAAGTACGCCGGCGCCGCGTACCTCGGCTATGTGGGGTTGACGATGCTGCGCGGCGCGTGGCGACGCTGGCGGACCCGCAACGACCCGGCCACCCCGCGGCTCATCGACGCCGCGGAGCCGGCGGCGCTGCGCAGCCCCTTCCGCAAGGCGCTGGTGATCAGCCTGCTCAACCCGAAGGCGATCCTCTTCTTCGTCTCGTTCTTCATCCAGTTCGTGGACCCGGGCTACGCCTGGCCGGCGCTGTCGTTCCTGCTGCTCGGGCTGATCGCCCAGGTCACCAGCGCGCTCTACCTGACCGCGCTGATCTTCACGGGCACGTTCCTGGCGGCCCAGTTCCGTCGGCGCCACCGTCTGGCCGCCGGCGCCACCACGGGCGTCGCCGCGCTCTTCCTGGGCTTCAGCCTCAAGCTGGCCACCGCCACCGCCACCGCCTGACCCGGTCCGGTCAGGTGCCGTCGCCGCCGCCGGAGCGTCAGGTGCCGTCACCGCCGCCGGAGCCGCCGACGCCGGCTCCGCCGGCGGTGCCGCCCAGGCCGAAGCCGGGGTGGATCGGCTCGTCCGGCGGGCGGCTGACGTGCGCCGACCCGGAGAGGGTCGCGGACCAGTCGGCGTGCGCGGCGGCCGCGGCATGCCGGTTGATCGCCGTACGCAGCCAGGCGTCCACGGTCGCGATCCAGTCCCGCTGGTCGGCGCCGACGTGCCAGACCCGGAACCGGCTGATGCTCTGGTGGGTGATCCCGGCCAGGGCCAGCCGCCGGTCCAGCCAGAGGATCACCTCCAGGCCGGCCGGCTCGGCGATGAAGATCAGCTCCAGCTCGGTGATCGGCCCGGCGTAGAGCGGCGCCACCCAGTAGCCCAGCCGCTGGTGCAGCGGCAGGGTCTGCGCCACCCCCGGCAGCCGCCCGTCGACCAGGCCGGCCTGGCGCATGCTGAAGCCGAGCGTGTCGAGGGCCGCCAGGACGTGCGCCTGGGTGGGCAGCGGATGCACGAAGACCGGCACCATCGCGCCCTGGTCGAGGCGGGGCTCGACCGCCACCTCCGTACGCAGCCCCATCCGCAGGCTGAGCAGGGGCACCCCGCCGAACACGGTCACCGGGGTCTCCCACGGCAGCGGGAACTCGAACGGGATCGACCGGCCCCGCCCGGACCGCAGCACGAACGCGTCGGCCACCGTCGCCTGGTGGAACTGCACCAGCCGACGGGGCGCCTCCGGGTCGTCCGGCTCGGCCGTGGTGACCAGGCCGAGCCGGACGTGCAGGACGGGTACGTCGGTGGAGCCCGCGACGACGGTGACCCGCCCCGGCAGCCGCAGCCCGGGACGGGTGCTCGCGTTGGCCAGGGCGGTCCGCACCGACAGTCCGGTCCAGCCGGACTCGGGCGACACCCCCGTCAACCGCACGGCACTCCCCCGTCCACGACTGGGCCGGCCCTGCCACCCACGGCCGCCGACCCCGCGCGTGGGGTCACCCCTGGCGTCGCCGACCCGGCGGGTGGGGCCACCCCCATCGTCGCGGACCCGGCGGGTGGCCGCCCCGACTTCGACGAAGAGCGGCCACCTATCCGGTTTCACCTCATGCGTCGACCGCGCGGCACCGGGTCGGTCTCGTCGTCGAACTCGCCGATGACCTCCTCCAGCAGGTCCTCCAGCGCGACGAACCCGACCGGCCGGGTCGGCCCGCCACCGTTGCGCACCAGCGCGAGCTGGGACTGCCGGGCGCGCATCTCCGCCACGGCGTCGCTGACCGACGCCGAGGCCGGCAGGGTGAGGGCGTTGGTCATCAGGTCGCCGGCGGTGACCGCGCGCCCCGTGGTGGTGGCCCGCACCGCCTCCCGGACGTGGACCAGGCCGCAGACGTCGCCGTTGGCGTCCAGCACGGCCAGCCGCGACCGGCCGCTGTCCCGGCTGACCTGCTCGATCCGGTCGGCGCCCTCGTCCCGGCGCACCGTCACCATCTGGTCGAACGGCTCCATCACCTGAGCCACCGTGGTGCCCTGCAACTCCAGCATGCTGGTCAGCATCTGGTGCTGCTCCGCGCCCAGCAGCCCGTGCTCGCGCGACTGCTCCAGCAGCATGCGCAGCTCGTCCGGGCCGTGCACCTGGGCGAGCTGGTCCTGCGGGTTGACCTTGACCAGCCGCAGCATCGCGTTGGCCAGGGCGTTCATCACCGACAGCAACGGGCGGGCGACCCGCGCGAAGGCGCGGAACGGCAGCGCCAGCAGCACTGCCGAGCGCTCCGGGTGGGTGATCGCCCAGGACTTCGGCGCCATCTCCCCGACCACCAGGTGCAGGAAGGTGACGAGACTCAGCGCGAAGATCAGCGCGATCACGTGACTTGCGGCGGTCGGCAGCCCGACCGCGTGCAGCAGCGGGCTCAGCAGGTGCTCGATCGCCGGCTCGGCGAGCGCGCCGAGCCCCAGGGTGCAGAGCGTGATGCCGAGCTGCGCGCCGGCGAGCATCAGGGACAGCTCGCGTACGCCGTCGAGCGCGGCCCGGGCGGCCCGGCCGCCTCCGGCGGCCGCGTGCTCCAGCCGGTAACGCTTGCTGGCCACCAGGGCGAACTCGGCGGCCACGAAGAAGCCGTTCAACGCCAGCAGGATCACCGACGTGAAGAGTGCGATGCCGGGGCTCATGCGGACACCTCCCCGGGCTCGGCGATCCGCAGTCGGACCGAGTCGGCCACGTGCCGGTCGACGGCCAGCACCTCGACCAGGGCGCGCGGTTCCTCCGCGCCGTCCTCACCGTCGGCCGGCAGGCTGATCTCCAGCCGGTCACCGACCTCGGGGACCCGTCCCAGCTCCCGCATGACCAGGCCGGAGAGCGTGTCGTACTCCGGCGCCTCGGGCAGCGAGATGCCGGTGCTGTCGGCCACCTCGTCGATGCGCCAGCGGGCCGGCACCACCCACGAGCCGTCCTCCTGGCGGGCCGGGGCGCGCTCCGGCGGGTCGTCCTCGTCCCGGATCGGGCCGACGAGTTCCTCGGCGATGTCCTCCAGCGTGATCACGCCGGCGAAGCCGCCGTACTCGTCGACCACGCAGGCGAGCTGCCGGTGGCCGGAGCGCAGCCGGTCCAGCACCGTCGGCAGCGGCAGTGTCTCCGGCACCAGGAGCGGAGGGCCGGCGACCGCGCTGACCGGGGTGCTCGCGCGCCGCTCCGGGGGTACGCCGAGCACGTCGGCGATGCCGACGACGCCGACGAGGTCGTCGACGCCCTCGGTGCCGCGTACGGGGAAGCGGGACTTGCCGGTGTCGAGCAGCTCGACCACCCGGCTGAGCGGCTCGTGCGCGCGTACGGTGTGCACGTCGACGCGGGGCACCATGACCTCGCCCGCGGTCAGCCCCCGGAAGTCGAGCCCCCGGTCGAGCAGCGTGGACATCTCGTCGGTGAGGTGCCCCTCCTGGCGGGACTCGGCGATGATCTGTTCCAGGTCCTGCGGGGTGGCGCCGCTGGGCAGCTCCTCGATCGGCTCGATGCCGACGCGTCGCAGCAGCCGGACCGCGGCCCGGTCGAAGAGCTTGATCAGCGGACCGGCGACCTTGAGGTAGATCAGGGTGGAGCTGCTCAGGGCCTTCGCGAGGGGCTCGGGCCGGGCGATGGCGAGGTTCTTCGGGGCCAGCTCGCCGAGGACCATCTGCACCACGGTGGCGAGGGTCAGGGCCAGGGCGACCGAGAGCGGGAAACTGACGGCCGTGGAGACGCCGGCCACCCCGAGCAGCTCGGCCAGCCCGGCACCGAGGAAGGGCTCGGCGACGTAACCGACCAGCAGGGCGGTGACGGTGATGCCGAGCTGCGCGCCGGAGAGCATGAACGACAGCCTCGCGGTCACCTCCAGCGCCCGGGCGGCGGCCTTGTCGCCGTCGTCGGCCAGCTGCTTGAGCCGGCCCCGGTCCACGGCGACGTAGCCGAACTCCTGGGCCACGAAGTAACCCGTGGCGACGGTGAGAACGATGATGAGTAGAAGACCAACGACGATCAACACGGGTCGCTCAGGGCTCCCGGGGTCGTCGGGGTCGGGATACGCCGGGCACGACCCGGCTGGCTACTGCTGCCCTCCTGGGCAGAAGAGTCGATCATGCGGCCCATTTTATCGGGATCGGCTGGATAGCCGCTGAAGGTGTGCCGAAGGCCCCTCGACGTCCGCGCGGGTCAGGACGGACCGCCCCCGCCACCCGCACGGCGGTCGGCGGACGCGAGCTCGTCGGCGTCGAGCAGACCCGGCTCGACCCGGCCGGCCCGGTACGCGGCCCGGCCGATCATCTGGGCCGCCACGGGGGCGGTGGCCAGTTGGAAGATCCCGACCAGCGCCACCATGCCCAGGTCGGCCGGGGTACGCAGGCGCAGCGCCACGCCGAGCAGCAGGAGCAGCACCCCGAGCACCTGCGGCTTGGTCGCGGCGTGCATCCGGTCCAGGGTGCCCGGGAAGCGCAGCACCCCGATCCCGGCGGCGAGGCTCAGCAGGGCGCCGGCCACCAGGCAGCCGCCGCCCAGCCAGTCGGCCAGCGTGCCCCACATCAGGCCTCCCCGTCCTCGCGCACGGCGAAGCGGACCAGCGACACCGACCCGACAAAACCGAGCATGGACAGCGCCACCAGCACCGGCAGGGTGGTGGCGTGGCGGTTCACCGCGGCCTCCGCGCCCACCGCGCCCACCATGGTGGCGAGCAGCATGTCGGCCGCGACCACCCGGTCGATCAGCGACGGCCCGCGGTAGAGCCGGATCAGGGCCAGCAACGCGGTCACCGAGAACAGGACGGTGAGGGTGGCGGCGAGGAACGTGATCACGGTTCGGGTCCCCTCTCGACGGGATCGGCGCTGACCCGGCGCACCTCGGCGTCGGAGCCGACCGCGCGGACGAGCCGCCGCTCGACGGCGAGGATCCGCTGCCGGCTGCCGCGCAGGTCCTGCGGGCCGTGGGTGTCGAACACGTGCACGTAGAGGACTCCGACGTCCCGGTCCACCTCGACGATCAGCGTGCCCGGCACCAACGAGATCGCCTCGGCGGTGAGCGCCAGGTTCAGGTCGGTACGCACCCGCAGGCGGACCGCGATGATCGCCCCCCGGGGCCGGTAGCCGGGCTGCACCGCGACCCGGGCGACGTGCGCGCTGGCGCTGACCAGTTCGCCGACGAAGCGCACCGCGAAGACGACCAGCGGCCCGGGGCGCAGCCGGCCGCCGAAGCTCACCGGCGGCAGCGGGAAGAACAGCAGCACGGCACCGGCCACCAGCGTCCCGCCCGCGAGGTTGCCCCACGAGAAGTCCCCCCAGAGCAGGCTCCAGACCAGCACCAGCCAGCCGAAGGCGATCAGTCGGTCGCGCCGCCGCCCCCGCCCGCGCGGCGGCGCCCCGGAGGCCGGGGTCACGGGACACCGACCGGCAGCACGGAACGGATGTACGGGGTGCGCTCGCGCAGGTCGACCGCCGCGTCGGCGGTGACGTCGAACAGCGGCCCGGCGACGACGGTCAGCGCCAGCCCCAGCCCGACCAGCGCGATCGTCGCGCCGACCATCAGCGCCGGCAGGTGGACGACCGGCTCGGTGGTGGCCAGCCGGGGGGCGCGCCAGAAGGCGATGTTCCACACCCGCGAGGCCACGTAGAGGGTGAGCAGGCTCGTCACCGTCCCCGCCGCGACCAGCACGCCGGGCAGCGGCTCGCCGGCCGCGACGCCGGCCTGGAGCAGGCCGAGCTTGCCGAGGAACCCGGAGAAGGGCGGAATCCCGGCGAGGTTCATGGCGGGGACGAAGAAGAGGACGCCGAGCAGCGGGGCCGCCCGGGCCAGCCCGCCGATGCGGCGCAGGTCGGTGCTGCCGGCCCGCTCCTCGACGAGGCCGGCGACCAGGAACAGCGTGGTCTGGATGGTGATGTGGTGCACCACGTAGAAGATCGCGCCGGAGAGCCCGGCGACGGTGCTCAGCCCCACTCCGAAGATCATGTAGCCGATGTGGCTGACCAGGGTGAACGAGAAGAGCCGCTTCATGTCGGACTGGGCGACCGCGCCGAGGATGCCGACCACCATGGTCAGCCCGGCCACCACCATCAGCAGGCCGGAGACGTGGCCGCCGGGAAAGAGCAGCGTCTCGGTGCGGATGATCGCGTACACGCCGACCTTGGTGAGCAGGCCGGCGAAGACCGCCGTGACGGGGGCCGGCGCCGTCGGGTAGCTGTCCGGCAACCAGGCCGAGAGCGGGAAGACCGCCGCCTTGACCCCGAAGGCGAGCAGCAGCATCAGCTCAAGGGTCAGCCGTACGCCGTCGGGCAGCGCGTCCAGCCGGTGCGCCAACTGGGCCATGTTCAGGGTGCCGGTGGCCGCGTACACCAGCCCCACCGAGGCGAGGAAGATCATCGAGGACAGGATGCTGACCACCACGTACGTCGAGCCGGTGCGGATCCGGGTCTCGGTGCCACCGAGGGTGATCAGCACGAAGCTCGCGGCCAGCAGGATCTCGAAGCCGACGAAGAGGTTGAACAGGTCGCCGGCGAGGAACGCGTTGGTCACGCCGGCGGTCAGCACCAGGTAGGTGGGGTGGTAGATGGTCACCGGGACGGTCTCGCCGAAGTCCCCCTGACCCTGGCCGACGGAGTAGAGCAGCACGCACAGGGTCACCGCCGAGGAGACCACCAGCATCAACGCGGCGAGCTGGTCCGCGACCAGCACGATGCCCACCGGCGCCGACCACCCGCCGACCTGGACCACCACCGGCCCGTGCCGGTACGCCTGCACCAGCAGCACCGCCGCCACCGCCAGCGTGGCGGTCAGGCAGGCCACGCTGACGACCCGTTGCGCCCCGGGCCACCGGGCCAGCAGCAGGGTCAGCGCCGCGCCCAGCAGCGGCACCACCACGGGCAGCGGCACGAGCCAGCTCATCGGGCGCCCCGTCCCGCGTACCCGGTCATCCGGGGCCGTCCCCGCGGTGGAGCCGGCGCGGCGGCTCCGGGTCGACCTGCTCGGGGTCGGCGTCCGGGCCCTCGCCGCCGAGGTCGGCGGCGGTCAGTTCGCTGCGCTCGGCCGCATGCCTGATCTGCCGGTCCTCGATGTCGTCGGGGACCTCGTCGTCGCCCGTGAGGTACCAGCTGCGGTAGCTCACCGCCAGCAGGAACGCGGTCAGCCCGAAGGTGATCACGATGGCGGTGAGGATCATGGCCTGCGGCAGCGCGTCGCTCAAGGTGCCGGCGGGCGCCGTGCCGGCCACCGGGGCGGCACCCGAGCGCCCGCCGAGCAGGATGAGCGCGTTCACCCCGTTGCCGAGCAGGATGACGCCGAGCAGGATCCGGGTCAGGCTGCGTTCCAGCAGCAGGGTGACCCCGCAGCCGACCAGCACCCCGGCGGCGACGACCAGCACCAGGGTCGGTCCCGCGCCGCCCGTCCTCACGTCCGCTCCCCCTGCCCGTCGACCCGCAGGCCGCCCCCGGACGCGCCGGCCGCCTCGATGTGCCGGTCCACCTCGGCGCCGAGGCTGCGCAGGATGTCCAGCACCAGCCCGACCACGACCAGGTAGACGCCCACGTCGAAGAAGAGGGACGTGACCAGGTAGAAGTCCCCGATCACCGGCAGCCACAGGTTGATCCGGGCGCTCTCGAGCACCGTGCCGCCCGCGAACAGGGCGACGGCGCCGGTGCCGATCGAGACGAAGAGGCCGGCGCCGAGCACCGTGCCGGCGCCGACCGGGGCGGCCTCGGCCAGTTCGTAGCGGCCGCCGGCCAGGTAGCGCACGGCCAGCGCAAGGCTCGCCACCAGGCCGCCGGCGAAACCGCCGCCCGGCGCGTTGTGGCCGGCGAAGAGCAGGAACAGGGAGAAGACCACCACCGTGTGGAAGACCAGGCGGGTCACCACCTCGAGCACGATCGAACGCTGCCGCTCGTGCAGGGTCGACCCGCCGCGCAGCCAGACCCGGTGCCCCGGCCGCTGCACCCGGTTCGGCCGCTCCGGGCGGCGCGGGCGGGGCCCGGTCCGGGAGCGCTGGAAGACCAGGCTGGCCACGCCGGTCGCGGCCACCACCAGCACCGACAGCTCGCCCATCGTGTCCCAGGCCCGGATGTCGACCAGGGTCACGTTGACCACGTTGCGGCCGTAGCCGTGGGTGACGGCCAGGTCCGGGAACTCGGCGGAGATGGTGGGCGCCCGCCTGGCCGAGGCGGCGGTCAGGGCCAGCCCGCCGACCACCACGCCGACCACCAGCCCGATCGTCCGACGCGCCCACTTCGGGCGTCTGGGGCGGGCCGAGAACCGCTCCGGCAGCCGGCGCAGCACCAGCACGAACACCGCGATGGTGGCGGTCTCGACGAGGAACTGGGTCAGTGCCAGGTCCGGCGCGCCGTAGACCACGAAGAGCATCGCCGTGCCGTAACCCGTCATGCCCACCAGCAGCATCGCCGTCAGCCGCCGGCGGGCGCCCACCGCCAGCACCGCCGCGACGGTCACCACCGCCACCACCACGACCTGCACCGGGCTGTCCCAGAGGGCGATCCGTTCCCGCCACGGACGGGTGGCCAGCATCGCCCCGCCGGGCACCAGGACGAGCACGACCAGGATGACGCCGAGGTACTGCGGCAGCGAGCCCCGCTGGGTCGCGCCGGTGACCCTCATGGCCAGCCGGTCGAATCGGCGGATGAGCCACTCGTACCCCTGGTTGCCGCTGACCGGGACGTGCAGCCGGGCCAGCACCGGCGCGAGCGGGCCGCGCAGCGCGAACAGCGCCGCGCCGCCGGCCACGGCCAGCGCGGAGAGGCCGAGCGCGGGGCTGAGGCCGTGCCAGAGCGCCAGGTCCTTGCCGACGACGCCGAACGACTCGGCGTACGGGCGGAGCAGGCCGTCGAGGATCCCGGCGGCCGGGCCGGCGGCCAGCCCGACGGCGGCCAACAGGGCCGGCGGGGCGAGCATCGACGCGGGGATCCGCCCGAGCACGGCCGGTTCCACGCCCGGCCGGGTGGCGAATGCGCCCCAGACGAAGCGGGCGCTGTAGGCGACGGTGAGCGCGGTGCCCACCACCAGCACGGCGACGACGGCGGGCCGGTCGGTGAAGGCGGCCAGCACGGACTCCTTGGCGACGAAGCCGACCAGCGGCGGCAGCCCGGCCATCGAGGCGGCGGCCAGCACCGTCACGGTGACGAGCAGCGGCGCCCGTCGCCCCAGCCCGGACAGCTCCCGCAGGTCGCGGGTGCCGGCGCCGTGGTCGATGATGCCGACGACGAGGAAGAGCGGCGCCTTGAACAGGGCGTGCGCCAGCAGCATCGCCACCCCGGCGAGGGCGGTGTCCGGGGTGCCGGCCCCGACGGCCACCGCGATCAGGCCGAGCTGGCTGACCGTGCCGTACGCCAGCAGCAGCTTCAGGTCGGTCTGCCGCAGCGCCGCCCAGCCCCCGGTCAGCATGGTCGCCAGGCCGGCGACCACGACCACCGGCCGCCACGGGCCGGCAGCCGCCAGCACCGGGGCGAGCAGCGCGATCAGGTAGACGCCGGCCTTCACCATCGCGGCGGCGTGCAGGTACGCGCTCACCGGTGTCGGCGCCGCCATCGCCACCGGCAGCCACGAGCTGAACGGCAGCACCGCCGACTTGGACAGTGCCCCGGTGAGGATCAGCACGACCGCCGTGACGAGGTACGCCCCGCCCGGCAGCGGGGCTGCCGTGATCTCCGACCAGCGGTAGGTGCCGGCGTGCCCGCCGAGCATGATGAAGCCCACCAGCATCGCCAGCCCGCCGAACGTGGTCACGGTCAGCGCCTGCGCCGCCGCCCACCGGCTGGAGCGCCGCTCCGTGCTGTGCCCGATCAGCAGGTACGAGAAGATCGTGGTGAGTTCCCAGCAGACGTAGAGCAGCAGCAGGTCGTCGGCGAGGACCAGGCCGAGCATCGCCCCCGCGAATGCCACCAGCACGGCCGCGAACCGGGCCATGCCGGCGGACTCCCGACCGAAGTAGTGGGCGCTGTAGACCAGGACCAGCGCGCCGACGCCACCGACGAGCAGGGTCATCAGCCAGGACAGGGTGGTCAGCCGCAGCGCCAGGTCGACGCCGAGCTGGCCGATCCACGGGTACGTCTCGACCACCGCGCCGCCGTCGTGGACGGCGGGCGTGCGGGCCAGCGCCCAGCCGAACGCCGCCGCCGGCGCCAGCGCCAGCGGGTAGCAGGCGCGGGGTCCCCACCACCGGACGAGCAGCGGCGCGACGAGGGCCGCCACGAAGTGGAGGATCAGCAGTACGAGCACCCGCGCTCCCGGTCGAGGTGGCTGCGGCGCGCGCCGGAGGTGGGACGGCACCTAGGTGCGATCACACGCCAGATCGTCGCCCGGCGGGCGGTTTTGCGCGAATTCGTCCCGTTGTCGCCCGCGTCCGGGTAGCCGGCCCCGAGACGGCCGGCCAGCCGTCAGCCGAGGGGCGACGCGGAGGGGCGGCCGGGCGCAG
>NZ_WAAS01000043.1:0-36594 GCF_008806585.1 Micromonospora sp. AMSO12t | reverse complement strand
CGGAGTCGAGAACGCCGCAACCGCGGACCGCCGGGGCGGCGGCCGGGGAACGCCGGGCCGCCGAGACGGCCCGTGACACGGACGGAAGGTGACCGGAATGTCCATGCTGCTGCTCATCCTCGGGATGGGGCTCGCCACCTTCGCACCCCGGTACCTGCCGCTGCTGGTCTTCCGCGACCGGGTGCTCCCCGACGACGTCAAGGTCTTCCTCGGCTACCTCCCGCCGGCGCTGCTGGCGGCCATCGCCGTCCCGTCGGTGATCGCCCCGGTGGACAACCGGATCGAGATCACGGTCGTCACCGTGCCGTACCTGGTGGCGGGCCTGGTCACGCTGGTGACCGGCCTCTTCGTCGAGCGTTTCATGATCGTCTGGACGGTGGGCCTGGTGGTCTTCTTCGGCCTGCGCTGGTGGCTGGGGGCCGCGTGACGGCCGCCCACCCCGCCGGGCGCGCCCCGCTGCGGGTCGCGGCCGCGCAGGTCACCGCCATTCCCGGCGACCTGGCCGGCAACGCGCGGACCGCGGCGCGGAGCATCGCCGAGGCGGCGGACCGCGGCGTCCACCTCGTCGTCTTCCCCGAGCTGTCGCTCTGCGGCTACGACGTCGGCCTGCTGCGCGACGACATCGCGCGGTGCGCCGTCGAGGCGGGCGGCGACCCGCTCGACATCGTCGCCGAGGCCTGCCGCACCCACCGGGTGGTGGCGGTGGTCGGCGGCTGCCGGCGACGCGCCGACGGCTGGGCGATCGGCGCCCTGGTGATCGGCGCGGACGGCCGGCCCGCCGCCGCGTACGACAAGCGCCACCTGGACCGCGACGAGCGCGAGCTGTTCGTGCCCGGCCGGGCCGACTGCCTGGTCGAGGTGCGCGGCTGGCGGCTCGGCCTGGGGGTCTGCTACGACGCGAGCTTCCCCGAACACGCTCGCGCGCTGGCCCTCGCCGGCGCCGACGCCTACCTGTGCCCGAGCGCGTTCACGACGGGCGACTCCGACCACCGGCGCGGCGTGTACTTCCCGGCCCGCGCCCTGGAGAACACCTGCTACGTGCTGTTCGCCAACTTCGCGGGATCGCACGGCAACTGGGAGTTCGCCGGTCGCAGCGCCGTGTACGCTCCCGACGGTCGGGTCCTCGCCGACGCCGGCACGGGGCCCGGGCTCGCCGTCGCCGACCTGGACGACGCCGTGCTGCGCCGGCACCGCGACGCGTTGCGGATGCTCACCGACCGGGCCGCGCCCGCGCCGCCCCCGGCGGCCGTGCCCGTCCCGGCCGGGTGACCGCCCGTCCGTCGGGAGCGTCCACGCGGACGAGCCGTCGTCGGGCGCCCGCCGCCCGGGTGACGCCCGCACCTGTCCGACCCGCCGTCCCGGCGGGCAGCCCACCACGTGAGGAGAACCTGTGACCGGCACCGGCACGATCGCTGTCCACGGCGACGACGGGTTGAGCCCGGGCGGGGCGGTGTCGCCGCCGATCGTGCAGAGCGCCACCTTCAGCGCCGAGTCCGACGAGCAGTTCGCCGCCGTCGCCACCGAGACCCGGGGCAACGCCTTCTACACGCGCTACGGCAACCCGAACCACGCGCAGGTCGCCGCCGTGGTCGCCCAGCTGGAGGGCGCCGAGGCGGGCCTGGTCACCGCCTCCGGGATGGGCGCGATCAGCACCATCGCCCTGGCCCTGCTCTCCGCCGGTGACCACGTCATCGTGCAGCGCAGCACGTACGGCGGCACGACGTCCCTGGTCACCGGCCTGCTGGCCCGGTTCGGGGTGGCCTTCACCCAGGTGGACCAGACCGACACCGAGGCCTTCGTCCGGGCGCTGCGCCCGCAGACCCGGCTGGTCCTGGTGGAGACCCCGAGCAACCCCCTGCTCGAACTGACCGACCTGGCCGCCGTCGTCGAGCTGGCGCACGCCAACGACGCGCTGGTCGCGGTCGACAACACCTTCGCCACCCCGGTCAACCAGCGGCCGACGGAGTTCGGCGCCGACCTGGTGTGGCACAGCGGGACGAAGTACCTCGGTGGGCACTCCGACGTCTCGGCCGGGGTGGTCGTCGGCTCCGCCGACCTCGTCGACCGGGTCTGGCAGACCGCCATCGTCACCGGCAGCACCCTCGGCCCCATCGACGCCTGGCTGCTGCTGCGCGGCATCCGCACCCTGTCGCTGCGGGTGGACCGGCACAACGCCAACGCCCTGGCCCTGGCCCGGGCGGTCGAGGGCCACCCGGCGGTGCGGCGGGTCCGCTACCCGGGGCTGCCGACGCATCCCCAGCACGAGCTGGCCGGCCGGCAGATGACCGGCTTCGGCGGGGTGCTCAGCGTCGAGCTGCGCGACGGGCGGGCGGCGGCCGGGCTGCTCGACGGCCTGCGCCTGGCCAAGCGGGCGGCCAGCCTGGGCAGCGTCAGCACCCTCGTGGTGCACCCGCGCTCGATGTGGGCCGGGATCGTCGACGCCGAGCAGTTGGCCGCCACCGGCATCGGCGAGGGCCTCGTCCGGGTCTCCACCGGCATCGAGGACACCGAGGACCTCGTCGCCGACTTCCTGGCGGCCCTCGACGCGGCGGACCGGGCGGAGTAGCGCCCGGGCCGCCCGCGCGGGTCAGCGGTCCGGGCTCCCGGCCGGCGCCATCACGCGCAGCGCGTTGGCGTCCAGGCCGATCCGGATCGGCGTACGGCCGCACAGCTCGCCGTCGACCTCGACGCGCGCCGGCCGGTCGGTCTCCAGCCACAGCTCCCCGACGGCGAGGAACGGCGCGTCGCCGACGGAGCGCCGGTGCCCGGTCGCCGCGTTGCGGGCCGTGTCGCGCAGCAGTCCACGGCGGTTCGCGCCGCCGACCGGGTACGCGACCAGCAGCCGGTCGTCGGCGTCGGCGTCGGCGGCGATCGGGCGCCCGGCGTGGAAGCCGCCGTTGGCCACGTACACCTGGTGGGTCCGGAACTCGTGCCGGGCGCCCCCGGCGCGGACGGTGACCCGCAGCGGGCGGTGCCGGGCCAACAGGGCCAGGGCGGTCAGCGGGTACGCCAGCCGGCCGGTGACCCGCTTCAGGCGCGGCGGCGTGCGTAGCATGATGTCGGCGGAGAGGCCGACGCCGACGTGGTTGGTGAACCGCATGTCACCGGCGAGGCCGAGGTCGACGTCGATCACCGTGCCGCCGGTCAGCACGTCGACGGCCCGGTCGAGGTCGAGCGGGACGCCGACGGTGCGGGCGAAGTTGTTGGTGGTGCCCAGCGGCAGCAGCCCGAGCGCCATGTCGCGGTGGGCGAGCAGCCGCGCGGCGGTGCTCAGGGTGCCGTCCCCGCCGCCCGCCACCAGCAGGTCCGGCCCGAGGTCGACGGCCGCGGCGAGGACGCGCTCGAGCTGGCCGGGCTGCTCGACGGGGTGGTCGCCCAGCAGGTGGAAGCCGGCCGCCGTCAGCCGGGCCCGGGCCCGCTCGTGCAGTTGGCGGCCCCGGCGGGAGTGGGCGTTGACGACGAGGACGGCCCGCCGGTCCCGCCGGATGGCCGCGCCCAGTTCCTGCTTCGTCCGCATGGGCCCCGACCCTATCGGCACCCGGGACGCCGGCACGAGGACGCGGGGGATCGCAGGCATAGAAGGTTTTCGACGTATTCGTTAGGGTGGCGGGAAGGAAGGTTTCCACCCCGGAGGTGTCGATGCGAACACAAGTGATCCGCGCGGTCGGCGTCCTGGCGGCGGGCGGGGTCCTGGCGACGCTGGGCGCCACCGGCGCACAGGCCGACCCGGTCGTGCCGCGGCACGCCGTGATCGTCTGCCAGAGCGCCAGCTTCTACGCCAACTACGACTCGGCGAGCGGCCCGCACGGGCTCAAGCGCACGCTGGCGTACGGCAACAAGATCGGTCACACGCCCGGCGCGCACCCCGTCTACAACGGCTGGGCCGCCACCTTCGACTTCGGGCCCAACGACTGGGGCTACGTGCGCAGCGAGTGCATCGGGGGCTACGACTCGTGGTGAGCGGGGGAGTGCCGCGTCGGCTCGGCGCATTGCTGGCGACCGTCTGCGCCGTACTGGCGCTCACGCCGTCGGCCGGGCACGCCGCGAACGGGACGATCGGGCAACGGGAGACGGTGTGCGCCGAGGACCTCTTCGTCCGCACCGCCCCGGTCGGCGCGTGGATGGGCACCCTCTACCGCGGTCAGACGTTCCTCGTCGAGGGGCCGCGCAGCGGCGGCTACGTCTACGGATTCGCCTACGGGCACGTCAACCGGCGCGGCTGGGTGCAGGACGGCTGGTTCTGCTGACCCCGCCCGGCGGGTGACGCACGGAGCCCCGGGTGGCGCCCGGGGTCCCGTGCGGCCCGGCGGATCGTCCCCGGCTCACCGGGAGGGCGTCAGCCGTCCGGTACGCCGCCGGTGGGCGCGGATCAGGTCGGCGTAGCGCAGGCCGCTCGCCTTGAGCGTCCGGCGCTGGGTGGGGTAGTCCACGTGCACCAGCCCGAAGCGCTTGTCGTACCCGTACGACCACTCGAAGTTGTCGAGCAGCGACCAGACGAAGTAGCCGGCCAGCGGCACGCCCCGGTCGACCGCCGCCGCGCACGCCGCCAGGTGCCGCTCCAGGTGGTCGGTGCGTTCCCGGTCCTCGACGGTGCCGTCGGCGGTGACCTCGTCCCGCCACGCCGACCCGCTCTCGGTGACGACCACCCGCGCCGGGGCGTACTCCTCGGTCACCGCGACCAGCAGCTGCTCCAGCCCGGCCGGGTACGCCTCCCAGCCCATCGCGGTGTGCACCGCGCCCGGCACCGGCACCTGCCGGGCGTACGGCGCCGGCCCCGCCGGGTCGTCGGCCACCACCTGACGGAAGTAGTAGTTCAGGCCGAGGTAGTCGGTGGGGGTGGCGATCACCGTCAGGTCGTCGCCCCGCACCGGCGGCTCGACGCCGTAGGTGGCGACCATGTCGGCCGGGTAGCCGCGTCCGTGCAGCGGGTCGAGCCACCACCGGTTGACGTGGCCGTCCATCCGCCGGGCGGCGGCCACGTCCTCGGGCCGGTCGCTCGCCGGCTCGCAGGGGCTGGGATTGAGCACGATCCCGACGGAGGCGGGCCGGGCGGCGGCGGCCCGGATCGCCCGGGTGGCCAGCCCGTGCCCGAGCAGGACGTGGTGCGAGGCGCGCACCGCCCTGGCCAGGTCCCGCTCGCCGGGCGCCATCCGGCCCTCCAGGTGCCCGATCCAGGACACGCAGAGCGGCTCGTTGACGGTGGTCCAGTCGGCGACCCGGTCGCCGAGGCGGGCGGCCACGACGGCGGCGTAGTCGGCGAAGGCCTCGGCGGTGTCCCGCTCCGGCCAGCCGCCCCGGTCCTGCAACACCTGCGGCAGGTCCCAGTGGTAGAGCGTCACGAACGGGCGGATCCCCGCCGCCAGCAGGGCGTCGACCAGCCGGTCGTAGAAGTCCAGGCCCTTCGGGTTGACCCGGCCGACGCCGTCGGGCCGCACCCGGGGCCAGGCCACCGAGAACCGGTACGCGTCCACCCCGAGCCGCCGCATGAGCGCCACGTCCTGCGGCCACCGGTGGTAGTGGTCGCAGGCCACCGCGCCGGTGTCGCCGTTGTCGACGGCGCCCGGCACGTCGCAGAAGGTGTCCCAGATGGACGGCGCGCGGCCGTCGGCGCGGACGGCCCCCTCGATCTGGTACGCGGCGGTGGCGACCCCCCAGAGGAAGTCGGGCGGCAGCGTGGACAGGTCCGGCACGGGTGGGCTCTCCTTCGGGTGTGCGGCCGTCATGGCCTCGTGTGTGGCCGTCACGGCCTCACCTGACCGCGCCGGCGGTGAGGCCGGCGACGAAGTAGCGCTGCAACGCCAGGAAACCGGCCACCACCGGGACGCTGACCACCAGCGACGCGGCCATCACCTGGTTCCAGTAGACGTTGAACTGGGTGGAGTAGCCCTGGAGGCCGACGGCGAGGGTGCGGCTGCCCTCGTCGGTCATCACCGAGGCGAAGAGCACCTCGCCCCAGGCGGTCATGAAGGCGTAGACGGCGACGGCGACGACGCCCGGCACCGCCGTCGGCAGGATGACCCGGAACAGCGTGCGGAGCGGGCCGGCGCCGTCGACCTGGGCCGCCTCGTCGAGGCCGCGGGGGATCGAGTCGAAGTAGCCGACCAGCATCCAGATCGAGAACGGCAGGGAGAACGTCAGGTAGGTGATGACCAGCCCGGTGCGGCTGGCGTACAGCTGGATGCCGGTGGCGGTGCCGAGGTTGACGTAGATCAGGAAGAGCGGCAGCAGGAAGAGGATCCCGGGGAACATCTGGGTGGAGAGCACGGTCACCGAGAACAGCCCCCGGCCGCGGAAGCGGTACCGGCTGACGGCGTACGCCGCGAAGATCGCCACGGTGACCGAGAAGACCGCCGCCACGGTCGAGACGACCAGGCTGTTGACCAGGTAGCGGCCCAGCGGCACGGTCGACCACATGTCGACGAAGGCCTGCGCGGTCGGGCGCCGGGGCCACCAGGTGAAGGCGCCCTGCACATCCTGCAACGGCTTGAGCGCCGAGCTGAGCATGACGTAGAGCGGGACGAGCACGAAGAGCGCGAGCAGGGTCAGCACGATCCGGCGGGCCCAGCGCTCGGCGGCGGTCTCACGCATCGTTCCTCCGACGGTTGGTCAGCAGCAGGTACCCGGCGGTGACCAGCAGCAGGAACAGCAGCAGCAGCACCGACATCGCCGACCCGGCCCCGAAGTCCCAGGTCTTGAAGGAGCTGCGGTAGATGTGCAGGGAGATCAGGTTCGCCTGCTCCGGCGCCGAGCCGCCGAAGAGCACGTACGGGGTGTTGAAGTCGTTGAAGGTCCAGAGGAAGAGCACCAGCACCAGCACCAGGTTGACCGGGCGCAGCATGGGCAGCGTCACCGAGCGCAGCCGCCGCCAGAATCCGGCCCCGTCCATGGCGGCGGCCTCGTACAGCTCGCCGGGGATGTTCTGCAGGCCGGCCATGACGCAGAGGAAGGCGAACGGCCAGGACCGCCAGACCGAGACGGTCAGCAGCGCGACGAAGCTGTTCTCCCCGATCAGCCAGAACGGCCGGTCGTCGAGCAGGTGGAGCTGGTCGACCAGCACGTGGTTGACCAGGCCGGTGTCCCGCTGGAAGAGGAAGCTCCAGGTGATCACGGCCGTGTAGACGGGCAGCGCGTACGGGGTGAGGAAGAGCGCGCGCAGCACGGCCCGGCCGCGGAAGGGGCGTTGCAGCAGTACGGCGGCGGTGGTGCCGAGCACCCAGGAGAGCCCGACCGAGGCCACCGTGTAGCCGACGGTCACCCCGAACGAGTGCAGCAGCTGCGCCCCGACCGCCGAGTCGACGTCGAGCACCACGCGGTAGTTCTCCCAGCCCACGAAGGGCGCGGTGGACCAGTCGCGGATGTGGAACTGGGTCAGCTCCCGCAGGCTCATCCACGCCCCGACGAGCATCGGCACGACGTGGATCGCCAGCTCCAGCACGACGGCCGGGGCGAGCAGCAGGTACGGCAGCAGCGACCGGCGGCGCCCGGGCGACCGGCGCCGCGCCGGGCCCGTGCGGCGGGCGGGCCGCTCCGGTGCGGCGACGTCCCGGGCGGGCGTGGTGGTGGCCATCGGGGTCCTCTCGCTGGGTGGCCGTGGGAGGGTCGGCGTCCCTCCCACGGCCACCGGTCCGGCGGGTCAGCGCATCTGCTGCTGGGCCCGGGTCAGCTTCTGCCGGACGCTCTCCTCGGTGACCGGTCTGCCGCTGGCGGCGTCGGCGAAGAGTTCCTTGATGGCGGTGCCGACGAGGGTCTCGAAGGTGCTCTCGTCGGGCACCTGCGGCAGCGGCGCCGCCGTGGTGGCGAGGGTCTGCTGGAGCACCTTCTGCTCCGGCGCGGCGAACGCCGGGTCGCCGGCGACGGTGGCGACGGCGGGCAGCGAGCCGTACGTCCTGTTCAGCGCCACCTGCTCGGCGTCGCTGGTCATGAACTTGACGAACTCCAGCGCGGCGTCGGTGTTCTTGGTGTGCTTGAACACCGCCATGTTGATCCCCGCGACCATGCTGTTGACCTTCTTGCCGCCGGCCGGCGGGGCGGCCGGGAACGGCACCGGGGCGATCCCGTACGCGTCGGGGGCCATGTTCTGCGACTTCAGGTTGGACCCGGCGGCCTGCCAGAGCAGCATGGCGGCCTTGCCGTTGGCGAAGTCGGAGACCGACTGGTTCTGCGCGTACTCGGCGTTGCTCGGGTTGACGATCCTGTCGACGGCCATCAGGTCGACGTACCGCTTGACGGCGGTGACGTTCTGCGGGGTGTCGAAGGTGGGCTTGCCGGCGGAGTCGAACCACTCGCCGCCGTACTGCTGGCTGAAGGTGAAGGCGTGGTGGGCGTTCTCCGACGGGTTGGCCCCCTCGACGGCGAGGCCCCAGCGGTCACCGCCGGTCAGCTTGCGGCCGACCTCGGCCACCTGCTCCCAGGTGGTGGGCGGGCTGGTGACGCCGGCGTCGGCGAACGCCTTCTTGTTGTAGTAGAGGGCGTAGGCGAGGCTGTAGAGCGGCACCGCGGCCGGCGGCTTGCCGGGCGCGCCCGCGGCGGCCAGCGCGGCGGGCACGAACCGGTCCTTCCCGCCGACCTTGGCGAGGGTGGCGTCGTCGAACTCGACAAGCGCGCCGGTGGCCTGCAACGACGCCGACCAGGTGTTGCCGATGTTGACCACGTCCGGGCCCTGGCCCGAGGTGGCGGCGGTGAGCAGCCGGTTGAGCAGGTCCGACCAGGGCACCACCTCGACGTTGACCTTGATGCCGGTCTGCTGCTCGAACTTGTCCAGTTCCGGCTGGAGGGTCTGCTTGTCGGCCTCCAGGCTTGCGCCCTGGTTGCTGGCCCAGTAGGTGAGGGTCTTCCCGGCCGCGCCGGAGGAGTCCCCGGAGTCGCCGCAGGCGGTGAGGGTGGTGGCGGCCAGCACGGCCGCCGTCAGTATCGCGAGGTGTCGTCTCGACACGTTCGGCCCTTCCGTTGCACGTGGTGGGGGTCGCCGGCGGGGGCCGACGGCTCGACAGTTCCATCACGACTTAATGAATGTGGTCATTAAAGTGGTTGGCCGAGGGGCCGTCAAGCACGGGGTCGTACAGTCGCTCCCGAGGGCCGAGGGGATCGAGGTGGCAGGTGGAGTTGGCGCGCGCGACCAACCGGGGCGTCCGGCTGCGGAACCGGTCCGCCCTGCTGTCGAAGGTCTTCCTGGACGGCCCGCTCACCCGGCAGGCTCTGGTCCGCAGCACGGGGTTGAGCCAGCCGGCGGTCAGCAACGTGGTCGCCGACCTGATCGACGAGGGGCTGATCGCCGAGGCGGGCGCCGCCGAGTCCGACGGCGGCCGGCCCAGCATGATGCTGCGGGTCGCGTCGCGCTTCGCGTTCGTCATCGGGGTGGACGTCGGGGAGACCCGGGTCCGGGTGGAGCTGTTCGACTTCGCGATGGCCCAGCTGGCCAGCGTCGCGTACCCGCTCGATCCGCGGCGGACGGAGCCGGCGGAGGTGGCCGGGCACGTGCTGGCCGGCATCGACGCGGTCACCGCCCGGGCCGGGGTGGGCGTCGACGAGGTGCTCGGCGTCGGCATCGGCGTCTCCGGGGTGGTCGAACAGGGCCGGGAGGCCGTGGTGCACGCCCAGTCGCTCGGCTGGGACCGCGTGCCGTTGGAGCGGCTGATCGCGGCGGGCACCGACCTGCCGCTGCACGTCGACAACGGCGCGAAGACGCTCGGCCAGGCGGAGATGTGGTTCGGCGCGGGCCGGGGGGCCCGGCACGCCGTCTTCGCGCTTGTCGGTTCGGGGGTCGGCACCGCGGTGGTGACCAACGGGGTGACCTACCGGGGCGCCTCCAGCAGCGCGGGGGAGTGGGGGCACACCACCCTGGTCTACGGCGGGCGGCCCTGCCGCTGCGGAGCCCGTGGCTGCCTGGAGGCGTACGTCGGCGCGGAGGCCGTCATCGACCGCTACCGCGAGGCCCGGGGCGGCCACCCGGTCCCGGGCGACGACGAGGAGTCCCAGCTCGCGGCCCTGATCGACGCGGCCGGCACCTCGGCCGCCGCGCGGCGGGTGCTGGACGAGACGGCCGAGTACCTGGGCGCCGGGGTGGCCAACCTGATCAACCTGTTCAACCCGGAGCGGGTCGTGCTCGGGGGCTGGGCCGGCATGGCGCTGGGCGGCCTGCTGCCGGCCGTGCGGGAGGCCGCCGGCCGCCAGGCGCTGCGCCAGCCGTACGAACAGGCCTCGATCGAGCTGGGTCTGCTGGGCGTCGACGCGGTGGCGCTCGGTGCGGCGACGCTCCCGATCGCCCGGCTGCTCACGGCCGGCGGGGTGCGGTCGGCGAATCGGCGGGTTACCGAACAAATCGAACTTCACGGATAAATAACAGCGTTATTTATCGATGTCTTGACGGCTGCGCGACGACGCCGCAACACTCGGACGAGAGCGCTCTCTCTCGTCCCGGCACCGTCCGGCGTCGCCGCCCCGCAGTGCCGCGGCCCCCTTCGTCATCCCGTCACGCCCGAGGTCCGCCACCCTCTATCGACAGGCGAAGTCATGACATCTCGCGCTACATCCGTACGCCCGACGCCGCCGCCAGGGCGACCCGCCCGGCGGCTGCTCGTCGGCCTCGCGCTGCTCCTCGTCGCGGCGCTCACCCCCGCCGCCGCGACGCCCCCGGCGCAGGCCGCCCCGAGCCTGCTGTCCCAGGGGCGGCCCGCGACCGCCTCGTCGACGGAGAACGCCGGCACCCCGGCGTCCGCCGCGGTCGACGGCGACACCGGCACCCGCTGGGCCAGCGCCTTCAGCGACCCCCAGTGGATCCAGGTCGACCTCGGCACCCGGGCCACCCTCAGCCAGGTGGTCCTGTCCTGGGAGGGCGCCTACGGCCGGGCCTTCACGATCCAGACCTCCGACGACGGCGCGGCCTGGACCACCGTGCACAGCACCACCGCCGGCACCGGCGGTACCCAGACGGTGAACGTGACGGGCGCCGGCCGGTACGTCCGGATGCACGGCACCGCGCGCGGCACCGGCTACGGCTACTCCCTCTGGGAGTTCCAGGTCTACGGGGAGGCCGGCGGCACCGCGCCGACCTGCGGCAGCGCCAACGTCGCCCAGGGCCGGCCGGCCACCGCGTCGTCGGTGGAGAACGCCGGCCTCCCCGCCTCGGCGGCGGTCGACGGCAACCCCGGCACCCGCTGGGCGAGCGCCGCCGCCGACCCCCAGTGGCTGCGGGTGGACCTGGGGGCCGTCCGGTCGATCTGCCGCGTGGTGCTGACCTGGGAGGCCGCGTACGCGCGGGCGTTCCAGCTCCAGACCTCGGCCGACGGCAACGCCTGGACCACCGTGTACGGCACCACCACCGGCGCCGGCGGCAGCCAGTCGCTCGCCGTCACCGGCAGCGGTCGCTACCTGCGGGTGTACGGCACGGCGCGCGCCACCGCGTACGGCTACTCGCTCTGGGAGCTGGCGGTGAACGTGACCGGCGGCGACGCCCCGCCCGTGGAGCCCACCGACCCCCGCAATCCGAACCTCGGGCCGAACACCTTCGTCTTCGACCCGTCCACCCCGACCGCCACCATCCAGAACCGGCTGAACACGCTCTTCACCGAGCAGGAGCGCAACCAGTTCGGCCCCGAGCGCTACGCGGTGCTGTTCAAGCCCGGCAGCTACACCGCCGACGTCAACCTCGGCTTCTTCACCCAGGTCGCCGGGCTCGGCATGAGCCCCGACGACGTCAACCTCAACGGGCACGTCCGGGTCGAGGCGTTCTGGATGGGCGGCAACGCCACGCAGAACTTCTGGCGGGCCGCCGAGAACCTCTCGGTGACCCTGCCGGCCGGGGTGAGCGTGGAGCGCTGGGCGGTCTCGCAGGCCGCGCCGTACCGGCGGATGCACCTGCGCGGCGCGCAGAACCAGATCCAGCTCTGGAACGGCGGCGACGGCTGGTCCAGCGGCGGCCTGATGGCCGACACCAGGATCGACGGCCTGGTCGTCTCCGGCTCGCAGCAGCAGTGGTACTCGCGCAACAGCGAGTTCGGCAACGGCTGGACCGGCTCGGTGTGGAACATGGTCTTCCAGGGCGTCACCGGCGCCCCGCCGCCGCACTTCCCGAACCCCTCGCACACCGTCATCCCGCAGACCCCCCAGGTACGCGAGAAGCCGTTCCTCTACGTCGACGGCACCGGCGAGTACCGGGTCTTCGTGCCGGCGCTGCGCACCAACTCCACCGGCACCAGCTGGTACGGCAGGACCCCGGCCGGCTCCTCCATCTCGCTCAGCCAGTTCTACGTCGTGCGGCCGGGTACCGGCGCGGCCACCATCAACGCCGCCCTCGCCCAGGGTCGGCACCTGCTGTTCACCCCGGGCGTGCACCACGTCACCGAGCCGATCCGGGTGGACCGCCCCGACACGGTGGTCCTCGGCCTCGGCCTGGCGACCATCCAGGCCGACAACGGCACCGTCGCGATGCGGGTCGCCGACGTGGACGGCGTGAAGGTGGCGGGCATCATGTTCGAGGCCGGCCAGGTGAACTCGCCGGTGCTGATGGAGGTCGGCCCGCCCGGCTCGGCGGCCAGCCACGCGGCCAACCCGACCTCGCTGCACGACGTCTTCTTCCGCATCGGCGGGCCGGGCGTCGGCCGGGCGACCAACACGTTGACCGTCAACAGCGACCACGTGATCGGCGACCACATGTGGCTCTGGCGCGCCGACCACGGCGACGGGGTCGGCTGGGCGGTGAACACCGCCGACACCGGCCTGACGGTCAACGGCGACGACGTGACCATGTACGGCCTCTTCGTCGAGCACTACCAGCGGTACCAGACCGTCTGGAACGGCAACGGCGGGCGGACGTACTTCTACCAGAACGAGATGCCGTACGACCCGCCGAACCAGGCCGCCTGGATGAACGGGGCCACCCGTGGCTACGCGGCGTACAAGGTGGCGGACGGGGTGAGCAGCCACCAGGCGTGGGGGATGGGCAGCTACTGCTACTTCAACGTCAACCCCGCAGTCGTCGCCGATCGGGCCATCGAGGCGCCGACCAGCCCGAACGTCCGGTTCACCAACATGGTCACCGTCTCCCTCGGTGGCGTGGGCACGATCAACCGGGTGGTCAACGGCACCGGCGGCACCGCCAACGCGGGCAACCAGCAGGTGTACCTGACGAACTATCCGTGACCCGTACGGCGGCGGGCCCGGCCGGAGCGTCCCGGCCGGGCCCGCCCCCGCTTCCGGTGCCCGGCGACCCCGGAACGGCCCCGCGAGATGGCCGGCGTCACTTCACATAATAAAACATTGCAGTACCTGCAAGATCGCTAGTAGTGTCCGGCGCGTGAATCCCGCCGGCACCGAACCCGCTCCCGGGCGGCGCGACCGCAAGAAGCGCCAGACCCGGGCCGCGCTGACCGAGGCGGCCCTGCGCCTGGTCGCCGAGCGCGGCCTGGCCCAGGTGACGGTGGAGGAGATCAGCGAGGCGGCCGACGTCTCCCCGCGCACCTTCTTCAACTACTTCGCCTGCAAGGACGACGCCCTGGTCGGCGACCAGGCGGGCGACGCGGCGCGCCTGGTGGCCCGGCTGGCCGCCGTGCCGCCCGAGGTGCCGGTGCTGACCGCGCTGCGGACGGCCCTCGACGAGGTGATCGACGAGGTACGCGCCGAGCGCGAGCTGTGGTGCCTGCGGATGGACGTGGTGGCGCGCAATCCCGCGCTGCTGCCCCGCCTGCTGGCCGGCAACGCCGAGACGGAACGCGCCATCGTCGAGGTCGTCGCGGCGCGGGTGGGCGTCGAACCCGACCACGGCTACCCGGCGCTGGTCACCGCCGTGACGGGCGCAGCGCTGCGCCACGCCATGACCCGATGGGCCGCCCACCCCGACCGGGCGGACCTGGCCGCCCTCGTCGACGAGGCGTTCGCCGCCCTCGCCGCGGGGCTGCCGCAGCCCGACCGGCCCTGACCCGCAAGCCCCTTCCGGGAAAGGTGCCCGGGAGGCCGTGAAACCCGTACCCGGTAAGGAAGGTCCATGACCGCCACCGTGCCCGCCGAGCCCCTGAAGGTCGGCGCCGGCCGCATGTCCCGCCGCGAGGTGCTCCAGGCACTCTCCGGCCTGATGGTCGGCATGTTCGTGTCGATCCTCGCCTCCACGGTCGTGGCGAACGCGCTGCCGCGCATCATCGCCGACCTGAACGGCACCCAGACCGTCTACACGTGGATCGTCACCACCGAGCTGCTGGCCATGACGGCGACCGTGCCGCTCTGGGGCAAGATGGCCGACCTCTACAACAAGAAGCTGCTGATCCAGCTCTCCCTCGGCCTCTTCGTGATCGGCTCGCTGATCGCCGGGCTCACCCCGAACGTCGAGGTGCTCCTGGTCAGCCGGGTCGTGCAGGGCATCGGCGCCGGCGGCATGACCGCCCTGGCCACCATCGTGATGGCGGCCATGATCCCGCCCCGCGAGCTGGGCCGCTACGCCGGCATCTTCGGCGCGGTCTTCGGCGTCGGCACCATCGCCGGGCCGTTGATCGGCGGCGTGCTGGTGGACACCTCCTGGCTCGGCTGGCGCTGGTGCTTCCTGATCGGCGTCCCGTTCACCCTGCTCTCCATCTTCCTGCTCCAGCGCACCCTGCACCTGCCGGTGACCCGCCGCCGCAAGGTGAAGATCGACTGGCTGGGCGCGCTGCTCATCACCTCCGGGGTCTCCACCGTGCTGGTCTGGTCGTCGCTGGCCGGCAACAAGTTCGCCTGGGCCTCGGGCTGGACGGCGCTGATGGTCGGCGGCGGTCTCGCCCTGCTGGCGCTGGCGATCTGGGTGGAGTCCCGCGCGGACGAGCCGATCGTGCCGCTGGACATCTTCCGCAACCGGACGGTCTCGCTGACCACCATCGCCAGCATCCTGGTCGGCGTGGCGATGTTCGGCGGCACCGTGTTCCTGTCCCAGTACTTCCAGCTCTCGCTCGGCAAGTCGCCGACCGTGGCGGGACTGATGAGCCTGCCGATGATCCTGGGCCTGCTGGTCTCGTCGACGGTTGCCGGCCAGCTGATCACCAAGTACGGCCGCTGGAAGCGTTACCTGGTGGCCGGCGCCGCCGTGATGGTCGTCGGCATGCTGCTGCTGGCCACCATCGACGCCGAGACCAGCATCCTGCTGCTCAGCGTCTACATGGCGGTGCTCGGCATCGGCGTCGGCATGCTCATGCAGAACCTCGTGCTCGCGGCGCAGAACGACGTGCCGGCGCACGAGCTGGGCGCGGCCACCTCCGTGCTGACCTTCTTCCGCAGCATGGGCGGCACGATCGGCGTCAGCGCGCTCGGCGCGGTGCTGGCCAACCGGGTCGCCTCGCTGAGCGCGGAGAAGCTCGGCCCGCTGGCCGGCGGCGCCCCGGGCGGGGAGGGCTCCACCGAGGTGCCCGACCTGTCCGCACTGCCCGAGCCGGTGCTGAGGATCATCCAGGACGTGTACGGCACCGCGACCGGCGAGCTGTTCCTGGTGGCCGCCCCGTTCGCGGTGCTCGCCCTGGTGGTGGTGCTGTTCATCCGGGAGAAGCCGCTGCACACCCTCAGCGGTGAGGAGCGGCGGGCCAAGGAGGAGGCGGCTGCCGTCCTGCCCGGCGTGCACTGAGCCACCCGTGCAGGGGCGGTCCGGCCTGTGCCGGGCCGCCCCTGCTCCACGTCCGGCGGCGTGCGTGCGCCGGTTCGCCGGCCCGCTCCGCGCTACGCCGGCGGAGGCGGCGCGGGGGCGGCCACCGTCGCGTGCACCGGCGCGGCCAGCGGCACCGGCCGGCGTACGGGCGGCCAGGCGGCCGGGATGCGTTCCAGGACCCCGCCGGCGAAGACGTCCCGCAGGCCGAGCGGCTTGAGGTGGACGTACCCGATGTGGCAGTCGCAGACCGCGTTGCCGCACGGGCGCGGTCGCAGGGCCGAGCGCCACGACCCGTCGTAGAGGTTGCCGATCGGCTCGTCGATGAAGTGACAGCGGCGCACGGTGCCGTCGCCGCGCACCGAGATCGCCGTCTCGCCCGCGTGGCACGGACGATCGAGCGACACGTGCGGGCGGACGCTGTAGCCGAACAGCGGATCCAGCTCCGTCCAGGTCGCCTCCTCGGCCGCGTCGTAGCGCCGGCCCTCGGCGGCGTTCACCCACAGGTAGACCTCGGCGGGCAGGGCGGCGCGCAGCGCCCGCGCCTCGGCGAGGTGCTCCGGCAGGCCGACCACCCCGACCGAGTACCGGACGCCCAGCTCGGTCAGCCGGGCGCAGCGGCCCAGGAAGCGGTCCCGGTCCACCTGGCCGGGGTGGTAGGTGGCCCAGAGGGCGGCGGCGCGCGGGTCGGCGTCGGCCAGCCAGTCCACCCGGGCGGCCAGGTTGGTCTGGATGACCACCCGGTCGACGTGCGGCAGGTGCGACAGCGACACCATCGCGTCGCGGTACCAGCGGCGGGTCAGCCCCTCGCCCCACGGGGTGAACAGCACCGACAGCCGCACGTCGGAGGTGGCCGCCACCCAGCCGGCGAACCGGTCCAGCGCCGCCCGGTCGGCGCGCAGCAGCTCCGGCGGGTCCCGCCGCTTGGCGAACGGGCAGTACGGGCAGTCGTAGTTGCAGCTCGCCAGGGGACCCCGGTAGAGGATCGCGAGGTTCACCTCGGCACGTACCCGGTCATCGCGTCGCGTACCCGGGCCGAGGTCAGCCACGGGCCGATCGCGTCGGAGCGGGCCAGCCCGGCCGGCGTCAGCCGCAGCCCGCCGTCGCCGGCCCACCCCCGCTCGGTCAGCGTGCCCAGCTCCGGGAAGTCGTCGCCCGGAAGCGCGCCGAAGCGGGCCCGGTAGGCCGCCGCGTCGACCCCCTCGGCGCGCAGCAGCGACTTGAGCAGCCACCGGCGGCGCTGCTCGGCGCCGTCGAGGGCGAACCCGAACTCGGCGAAGCGGAAGTCGTCGGCCGGGCGGGCCAGGTAGTCGTCGAGCACCGCGCGCACCTGCGACACGCCGACCGCGTAGTCGAACGAGTAGTGCAGGGACGTGGTGTAGGAGCGGGCGCCGCAGCCCAGACCCACCATGCCGTCGTCCTGGCAGCAGTAGTCCGGCCCGTCCGGGGTGGGCGCGTCGGCGCGGCGGAACTGCCGCATCGACTCCTGCCGGTAGCCGGCCGCACCCAGCGTCGCCACCGCCTGCTCGTAGAGGGCGAGCCGCTGGGCGTCCCAGTCCGCGCGGCCGTGCGCCCGCCGCCCGAGCCCCGTCAGCGGCCGCACGTACAGCGGGTAGAGGTACAGCTCCTCGGGCCGCCACGCCAGGGCCGCGTCGAGGCTCTCCCGCCAGGTGTCGGCGGTCTGCCCGTCGATGCCGTAGATCAGGTCGATGTTGAGCACCGGGATCCGGGCGTCGCGGATCGCGGCCAGGGCCGCCTCCACCTCCGTGCGGCGCTGCGGCCGGCCGGCGGCGCGGGCCTCGGCGTCGAGGAAGCTCTGCACGCCGATGCTCACCCGGGTGGTGCCGTGCGCGGCGAGCACCGCGAGCCGGTCCGGCGTCGCGGTCGCCGGCGAGGTCTCCACCGACAGCGGTACGCCGGGCAGCCGGGCGCCCATCGCGGTGGCGATGCCGAACAGCTCGGTCAGCTCGTCGGCGGTCAGGTAGGTGGGGGTGCCGCCGCCGAACGCCACACGGGCGTAGCCGGCGTCGTCGCCCAGCGCGTCGGCGACCCGTCCCGCCTGCCGGCGCAGCTGCCGAAGGTAGTCGGTCACCTGCTCGGCGGGCGCGTTGGCGCGGGTGAACAGGTTGCAGAAGCCGCAGCGCATCTCGCAGAACGGCAGGTGCACGTAGAGGAAGAGCGCCTCACGCGCCTCGGCCCGCCACACGTCCGCCAGCAGCGGGCGCGGTCGCAGCGGCCGGTAGGAGGTCTTGTGCGGGTACGCGTAGAGGTACTGCTGGTACGGCGAGCCGTCGAGGCCCGTGTCGGTGCTGGTCACCATTCCCCCGGTCGCAGGACGAAGTGGGCGTACGGGACCGTCCACACCACGTCGTGGCCGATCCGGTGGCCGGTGTGGCCGTCCTCCCCGTAGGCGGTGCCGTGGTCGGAGCAGACGATCGCGAACACCGGCCGACCCCGGCCGGTGAGCAGGGCGAACAGCCGGTCGATCCGGCCGTCGACGTACTCCAGGGCGGCGGCGTGGCTGGCCAGGTCGTCGGCCTGCGCGCCGGGCAGGTGGTGCCGGTTGGGCTGGTGCAGGGCGGCGACGTTGAGGAACGTGAACAGCGGCTGTTCCGCCGGCACCCGCGGCAGCACCTCGGCCAGCCGGTCGAGCTGCGCGTCGAGGCAGGTGGGGGAGGTGACCCCGAACTCCGGCTCCCAGTGCGCCTCGGCGAACAGGCCCGGCAGCACCGCCCCGAGCGGGCTGCGCCGGTTGAAGAAGCCGACCCCGCCCAGGCAGAGCGTGTGGTAGCCGACGTCGGCGAGCGCCGTGGGCAGGTCGGGCGCGTCGAACACCCAGGTGTCGGCGCCGGACGTCTCGCTGCCGGGGAACGCCGCCGCGTACAGCCGCTCGTGCCGGCCGGGGGTGACCGGGGTGGGCAGGAAGCCGGCGAAGAACGCGTGGTGCGCGGCGTAGGTGAAGCTGGCGGGGGAGTGCCGTTGCTCCCACCGCCCGCCGGGCAGGGCGCGCGCCAGGTGCGGCGTGCGCCCCCGCGCGGCCAGGTCGGCGGCGACGTCGTGGCGCAGCGTGTCGAGGGTGAGCAGGAGCAGGTCGTGGCTGCCGATCAGACTGCGCACGCGAGCACCTCCCGCCCGACCGCGCCGGCGGGCCGTGCCGCGTCGTCGCCCGGCGGTGTCCGGCCGGCAGCCGACCGCCAGCGGTCCCACCGGCCGTCGGTCAGGGCGCGCACCTGCTCGGCGTAGGTGTCCCGGCCGTCGGTGAGGACCCCCGGCAGCAGGTCGCCGAAGGCGTTGACCTCGGCCACCGCGTGGCGCCGCCAGCCGAGCAGGAACATCAGGTCGATGCCGACCTGGAGGCTGCGGGGGAAACACGCGGCCGCCCGCTCGCACGTCTCCATGGCCGCCGCCCACGCCGCCGGCCCGGCCGCCGCGCGCAGCTCGGCGAGGTCCCCGCGCGCGTTGCCCAGGTGCAGGTTGGTCAGCGGCCCCCGGGCGGCGCGCACCACGGCGTGGGTGGGCCGCCCCGCGATCGTCACCACCCGCAGGTCGACCACCCGGTCGCCGAGCCCCGCCTTGGGCAGCCACCGCTCCACGTGCAGGCCGTCGGCGGCGATCCGGTCGACCATGGCGGCGACCTCGGCCTCGTCGGTGTAGCGGCGGGGGCGCAGCGAGTTGAACAGCCCGTCCGGGGCCGCCTCGATCGTGGTGACCGCCTGCACCCGCCCCCGGGCCACGGCCAGCGCGACGACCCCGGCGGCCGACGAGCCGTGTGCGGGCTTGACGAACACGCGGCTCCAGCGGGCCGCCGCCATCGCCGCCCGCAGCTCCTGCCACCCGTGCACCGGGGGCAGCGCGGCCGGCACCGGCACCCCGGCGGCTGACAGCCGGGCGTGGCAGCGCCGCTTGTCGCACAGCACCGCGACGTCCGCCGGGTCGTTGAGCAGCTCCGCGCCGCCGGCGGCGACCCGGTCCAGGCCCCGCAGCAGCCCGGCGTACGTGTCGGCCAGGCCGATCAGCTCGCCGTGCCGCGCCGGCGAGGTGGACCGGCGTAGCAGCCGGTCCACCTCGGCGTCCTCGCCGGGCGAGTCGACCCGTACCAGCGCGCCGGCCCCGGGCGGCGCCGCGCCGGCCAGCACGTCGACCCAGGGCAGCACCTGCGGCCGGGGCAGGCCGGCGGCGAGGACCGCCCGGGTGAACAGGCCGACCCGACGGTTGCCGGGGTTGCCGACGACGGTCAGGCGCATGTCACTCCGACACCGCCGTGTAGCGGTAGCTCTCGCCGTCGTACTCCTCGGGCTCCTGCGGGTCGGAGTCGTCCACCGCGACGCCCGGCAGCGCGGCGACCAGCGACGCGGCGGTCTCCTCCGTCAGGTAGTGGTGGGACAGGTCCAGCTCCGCCAGGTGGGTCAGCGGCTGACCGGCCAGCAGGGCCGCCGCGCCCTCGTCGCCGAGCGTGCCCATCGACAGGTCCAGCCGTCGCAGCCGGGACACCACCGGCGCGGACGCCAGCGCCCGGGCGAGGTCGTCGGCGATCTCCGAGTTGCACAGGCCGAGCCGGCGCAGCTGCGGGAACCGTTCCCCGGCCAGCAGCGGGGCGAGGTCGGCGACCTGCGTGTCGCCGCCGTAGTCGGAGGTGCCGAGCCACAGCTCCAGGTCGGTCAGCGCGGGCAGGTCGGAGTCGAGCACCGCGCCGACGAACGCCCGGGACAGCCCGCCGCTCTCCACCGCCAGCTCCCGCAGCCGCGCGTGCCGCACGGGGGAGAACGCGAAGTTCTCGCCGCCGCGCACCCGCAGCACCTCCAGCGCCGGGTACGCCGTCAGCAGCGCACTGACGTCGCCCACCCTCATCCAGGAGACCTCGCACTCCTCGGAGGTGATGTCACCGAGGAAGAGCGCGCGCAGGGCGGGCAGGCGCGCCGCCGCCGCGCAGAGTTGCGCGATCGGGGCGGGATGGAACGCCGCGTAGCCCCAGGAGCCGACGACCAGGGACTCCACGGACGGACCGGCCTGCGCGACGAACCGGTCGAACGCGTCGCGGAACTCCGCCGAAAGCGAGCTCTCTGTGGTCTCGTCGTCGAAGTGCCAGTGGGCGATCCGCCACGAGACCGGGCCGTCCACCGTGGGCAGCGGCCCGTCGGCGGGGACGTCCACCACGGGACGGCCGGCGAAGTGGAGCGCGTGGGAACCGAAGGCCATCTCGCTCACTCCCCGACCGCGGTGTAGCGGTAGACGGTGCCGTCGTAGTCCTCGGCGACCTGTGGGTCGGACAGGTCGACCCGCGCCCCCGGCAGCGCGGCGACCACCGCGGCGGCCGCCTCCTCGGAGAGGTAGTGATGGTGCAGGTCGAGGTGCCTCAGGTGGGTCAGCGGCTGCCCGGCCAGCAGCGCCTTCGCGCCCTCGTCGGTCAGGGTGCCCATCGACAGGTCGAGCGCCTCCAGCCGGGGGACGACCGGCGCGCTGGCGACCGCCGCCGCGACCGCGTCGGCGATCTCGGCGTTGCACGCCGCGAGGTGACGCAGGGCCGGCAGGCCGGCGCCGGCGAGCACCCCGGCCAGGTCCTCGGCGCTCGCGTCGCCGCCGTAGTCCTTCCTGCCGAGCCACAGGTCCAGCCGGTGCAGGGCCGGCAGCTCGCACGCGCCGACGGCCCGGACCACCCCGGCCGGCAGCCCGCCGGACTCGAAGCGCAGCTCGCGCAGCCCGGTGTGCCGGACCGGCTCCAGCCGCAGGCCCTGCGCCCCGCGCACCCAGAGCACCTCCAGCGACGGGTACGCCGCGAGCAGCGGCGTGATGTCGCCGTGCATGAGCCAGGAGATCTCGCACTGCTCGTAGGTCAGGTCGGCGAGGAAGAGCGCCCGCAGGCCGGTCCACTCCCCGGCGGCCTCGACCAGCGCCTCGATCGGCAGGGGCCGCTCGTACGCCTCGCCCCACTCGCCGATCACCAGGGCGCGCACCGCGTCGGCCGGCACCTGCTCCCGCAGCGCCCGGACGAGACCGAGGAACTCCTCGGGATCCGCGTCGAAGTCCTCGACCTCCAGCCGCCAGGCGACCGCCGACGGATCGTCGGGGAGTGTCATCCCCGGGGTGAAGGGCACTGTCGGTAATCCGACGAACGACGACACGTGCGAGCTGATCACGCCTACCTCCGGTCCGACTGGTGCAGCGGCGGCGCGACGGTAACAGGTCCGCCCGACAGGATGATCAGTGCGCCGACCGCCGGTCGGTCAGAGCCCGAAGAAGTCGAGGTAGGCGTCGATCTGGTGGGCGAGCATCGGCTCTCCCGGGTGCGCCCGCAGTCCCCGGGCCCGTGCCTGGGCCAGCAGGAGCGTCTCGGCCGGCGTCATGATGATGTCGGCGACCACCGCGTGCGCCGGCAGGTCCGCCACCGCGAACGGCGGCGGGTCGTCGGGGCCCAGCCCCAGGGGCGTGGCGTTGACCGCGAGGTCGGCGTCCGCCAGTCGCGGTCGCGCGGTCGCGCCGACCCGGCCGGGGTACGCGGCGGACAGTCGCCGCCGCAGCGTCTCCAGCCGGTCCGGGTCGGTGTCGCTCAGCCGCAGTTCCGCCACGCCGGCGTCGAGCAGCGCCACCGCGATCGCGCTGCCCGCCCCGCCCGCGCCCACCACGCACGCCCGGCGGCCCCGGGGATGGTGTCCGGCCCCGGCCAGCCCGCGGACGAACCCGTCGCCGTCGAAGGTGTCCGCGGTCCACGTCCCGTCGGGCTCGCGCCGCAGCGCGTTGGCGCTGCCGGCCAGGCGGGCGCGGTCGCTGGCCCGGTCGGCGAGCTCCAGCACGGCGGCCTTGTGCGGCACGGTGACCAGCATCCCGTCCAGGTTGGCCACCCGTTGCAGCCCCCGCACCACCTGGGTGAGGTCGGCCGGCGCCGCGTGGACCGGGACGAGCACCGCGTCGGTGCCGCGCCGGGCCAGCACCGGGTTGAGCAGCCCGGGGGCGCGCACCTGGGCGATCGGGTCGCCGAGCAGCGCGTACACCCTCGTGGCGCCGCCTATCTCGGTCATGGGGGTCTCCGCGGGCAGGGGGCGTCCGGCGCGGCCGGACCGGGGCGGTGCCGACCCTACGCGACGGCGGCACCCGCCCCGGCGCGGGCACGGCGGCAGACGCGCCGCGCCCACCCGCCGGAATCGGTCGGGTGGGCGCGGTGTGCTGGTGTCGGCGGGTGCTCAGCCGCTGGACGACGGCCTGCGGATCGCGTCGCGGACGCGGTCGATGACCGCCAGCGCCGGTCCGGCCGCGAGGTTGCCCTTCGCGGACTGGGCGCTCGGGTGCGGGCGCGTCGGCGCGGTCGCCTCCGCCATCCGAACGGCGCCGGCCATCGTGCGCAGCCGGTCGGCGGGCACGTGCTGGCGCAGCAGCGGGAACTCCTGGCGTTCCTCGTAGCGGGCGTGCGTGAGCACCGCGTCGCGCAGCAGGATGATGCCGGTGTCGAAGCCCTCGGCGTCGACACCGCCGGCGATCAGGGTCTTCAGGGTCTCCTTGGCCTGACGCTCCTCGGCGAGGCGTTCGTCGACCATGGCGTCGCCACCCCCGCCCGGCAGCGTCCGGGCCAGCGGGTGGACGACCTCCTCCTCGGCGGTCTCGTGCGCGGCGAGGAGCTTCACCAGGTCGTCGAAGGCGTCCCGGCGGGTCTCCCCGGTGCTGCCGATGACCAGCAGGAACAGCTCCTCGATCCGCGCGTGCTGGGCCAGCAGCAGGTCGACGACGTCGTCTTCGGGGCCGCGCGTGGCCGGGGCGCCGGTGTCAGGCATGGCTGCCTCCCCGCGCGCGCAGCGACTCCACCGGGTGGGGCCCCTCGGTCTCGACGCGGTACTCGTCGCCGAAGCGCTCCCGGTGCATGTCGATCACCTGCTCGCTCGGCGGCTTCTGCCCGTCGTGCAGCTGCTGCTGCATCGACTCGAAGCGCTCGTGCGCCTCCCGCACGTACCCCTCGCCGAGCTTGTTCAGGTCGACCTGGGTGGCGAGCAGGTGGCGCAGGTACTCCTTGTTCGGCTCGAAGGTCAGCGGCTCGGGCAGGCCGGCGCCGCCCACGATCTCCTCCGGCTCCCGGCCGTCGTGGCGGCGCAGCAGGTCGGCGGCCTGTTGCAGGTGCGCCAGTTCCATCTGCAGGTGCAGCTCCCACACCGCCTTGATGCGGGGGTCGCTCTCCTGCTGCATGAAGGAGTAGTAGAGCCAGCACTCGTTGTACTCGTGGGTGAGCAGCCGCTCCCACCAGTTCTCGCCCGGGTCGAGCAGCGACTCGTAGTGCGTGACGTGCTCCTGCTCGATGAGGCTGATCTCCTGGTAGAGCTGTCGCGCGATCGGCTCCATGTACTGCGGACCGACGTTCATGTAATAGAACATGACCTGCTGCTCCGCCGACAGGATGGTCAGCGCGTGCAGCTTGGAGCGGGGGTCGACGCTGTTGCGGTCGTACGGGGTGCGGACCTCGTCGAACGGGTGCCGGTGCTCGGCGACGGTGGGCCGGCCGGGCATGACCTCGGTCAGGCCCTGCACGATCTTGTCCGCCTTGCGACGTTCCACCATCTCGTAGAGGTTGGCGTAGCGGTAGAGGTGGTCGAAGTCCTCCAGCACGCCGAACTCGTAGCTCTGCTTCAGGTACGGGTCGGGCTCGTGCCGGGCCACCCACGCGGTCAGGTCGACGGCCACCTGCTCGTAGCCGAGCGTCGTCTCCAGCACGCTCGCGGCGCCGGGCAGCAGCCAGTTCACCACCCGCTGCTGCTGGCTCTCCAGGTAGCGCACGTACGCCAGCTGCCGGCGGACCTCCTGGTCGGGGCAGTTGCGGGCGAACTGGTGCTGGAAGTTGATCGCCTCGACCTCGATGCCGTTCATGGTGATGATGCGGCAGCGGGTGTACGGATCGACCGCCTCCGGGTCGATCGGCTCCACGTTGAGTTCGCGCCAGTTGCGGATCTGGCTCTCCAGCGGGATTCCCTTGTGCTCCAACGGGTTGAACACGGCGTCTCCTTCTTCGGCCGGGGTGCCAAATGCCCTACCCCGACAGGCCGGGCGAAAACGGCCGGCCCGATTTTCCCGGGCCGGACTGGTGATTTCACCGATGCGCCGCCGTCGACACCGCCGAAGACTGATGCATGTCGATATGCCCCGTCCCGTAGGGAGTGCCCGACGTGTCATCACCAACCACCACCGCCCGTACCCGTCCCGTCGCCCGCCTCGCCGGCCTGGCCCTGGCCGCCGTCCTGGCCACGGCGGGCGCGCTGGCCGCCCCGCCGGCCGCCCAGGCCGCCGCCAACCCGTACGAGCGCGGCCCCGCCCCGAGCGTCGCCCTGCTGGAGGCCAGCCGCGGCCCGTTCGCCACTTCGTCGCAGAACGTCTCCTCGCTCAGCGTCACCGGCTTCGGCGGGGGCGTCATCTACTACCCGACCAGCACCGCCGAGGGCACCTTCGGCGCCGTCGCCATCTCGCCCGGCTACACGGCCGCCTGGTCCAGCATCGACTGGCTCGGGCCGCGGATCGCCTCGCATGGCTTCGTGGTGATCGGCATCGAGACCAACACGCGCCTCGACCAGCCGGACAGCCGCGGTCGGCAACTGCTCGCCGCGCTCGACTACCTGACGCAGCGCAGCTCCGTACGCAGCCGGATCGACGCCAGCCGGCTCGCCGTCTCCGGCCACTCGATGGGTGGCGGCGGCAGCCTGGAGGCCGCGGTCTCCCGGCCGTCGTTGCAGGCCGCGGTGCCGCTCGCGCCGTGGAACCTGGACAAGTCCTGGTCCGACGTCCGGGTGCCGACCCTGATCATCGGCGGGGAGAGCGACAGTGTCGCGCCGGTCTCGTCGCACTCGGAGCCGTTCTACACCAGCATCCCGGCCTCGTCCGAGAAGGCGTACCTGGAGCTCAACGGGGCCAGCCACTTCTTCCCACAGACCGTCAACACGCCCACCGCCCGGCAGGCGGTCGCCTGGTTGAAGCGGTTCGTCGACGACGACACCCGCTACGAGCAGTTCCTCTGCCCCGGCCCGAGCGGCTCCGCGATCCAGGAGTACCGCAACACCTGCCCGAGCGCCTGACGCTCCCCGGGGCGGCCGCCACCCCCGGCCGCCCCACGGCGCATGGCTGCCCGGTCGGTGCAGAAACCGTCGGCCGCCGCCCAGGTCCGGGCGGCGGCCGACGAGCGTGCCCGCGAGCGTCGGAGGTATTGACGGCCCCCGTCAGAAACGTACACTCCCAGTGTAAATACTGGAGGCTGCCGGGGGACGGGTGATGGAGCAAGGGCTCGCACTGCACCACATCGGGGTCCGCTTCGGCGGCCTCACCGCCCTCGACGACGTCTCGCTGCGGGTGCCGCCCGGCCGGGTGGTCGGCGTGATCGGTCCCAACGGGGCCGGCAAGACCACGCTGTTCAACGTCGTCTGCGGCTTCGTCCCGCCGGACGAGGGCTCCCTGACCCTCGACGGCCGGCCGCTGCGCCCGCGCCCGCACCGGCTCACCCGGCTGGGCGTCGCCCGCACCCTGCAGGGCACCGGGCTCTTCGCCGGGCTCACCGTGCTGGAGAACGTGATGACCGGGGCCACCCACACGGCCCGCGCCGGCTTCCTCGCCGCACTGCTCGGCCTGCCCCGCAGCGACCGCGACGAGCGCCGGCTGCGCCGGCACGCCCTCGACGTCCTCGACACCCTGGGGATCGCCGGGCACGCCGACGCCGCGCCGGGCACGCTGCCCTTCGCCGTACGCCAGCGGGTCGCCCTGGCCCGCGCGCTGGCCGCGCGGCCCCGGCTGCTCCTGCTCGACGAACCCGCCGGGGGCCTGGGCGCCGACGACATCGCCGAGCTGGCCGAGCTGATCCGGGGGCTGCCCCGACGCGACACCGACCCCTGCGCGGTGCTGCTGGTGGAGCACCACATGGACCTGGTGATGTCCGTCTGCGACGAGATCGTGGTGCTCGACTTCGGGCGGGTGATCGCCGCCGGCACCCCCGACGAGGTGCGCGACGACCCGGCCGTCGCCGACGCCTACCTCGGCGCGGCGGTCGACGAGGCCGCGGCATGACCGGCGAGGCCCTGCTCGAGGTGCGCGGCCTGGCGGCCGGCTACGGCGGCGCGCCGGTGCTGCACGGGATCGACCTGACCGTGGCGCGGGGCGCCATCGCGGCGGTGGTCGGCGCCAACGGCGCCGGCAAGACCACCCTGCTGCGCGCCCTGTCCGGCATGCTCCGCCCGGCAGCCGGTCGCGTCGTGCTGGCCGGGGAGGACCTGCGCGGCGTCGCGGTGGAGCAGCTCGTGCGTCGCGGCATGGCCCACGTGCCGGAGGGGCGCGGGGTGGTCGGCGAGCTGACGGTCGACGAGAACCTGCGCCTCGGCGGGCTGTGGCGGCGCGACCGGGCCGACGCGGCCCGCGCCCTCGACGAGGTCTACCAGCTCTTCGAACCGCTGGCCCGGCGGCGGCGACACCTCGGGCACCAGCTCTCCGGCGGCGAGCGGCAGATGCTCGCCCTCGGCCGGGCCCTCGTCGGTCGGCCCCGCCTGCTGCTGCTCGACGAGCCGTCGCTCGGCCTGGCGCCGCGGGTCGTCGCCCAGACCATGGCCCTGCTGCGCCGGCTGCGCGACGACACCGGGCTGACCGTCCTGCTCGTCGAACAGAACGTGCGCAGCGCGCTGTCCGTCGCCGACCAGGGCGTGGTGATGTCCCTGGGCCGGGTCGTCACCACCGCCCCGGCCGCCCGGCTGCGCGACGACGCCAACCTGCGCCACGCCTACCTCGGCTTCTGAACCCTCGTCCCCGCAAGGGAGGACCGTTGGACCGCTTCGTCTTCCTCACCCTCGACGGCTTGTCCAGGGGCGCGGTCCTCGCCGCGTTCGCACTGGCCCTGGTGCTCATCTGGCGGGCGGCCCGGATCGTCAACTTCGCGCAGGGCGCGATGGCCGTCGCCACCGCGTACGTGGCCTACAGCGTCTCCGCCGCGACCGGCTCGTACTGGCTGGGCTTCCTGGCCGCGCTCGGCGCCGGGCTGCTCCTCGGCGCGGCGGTGGACCTGGTCGTCATGCGCTTCGTCGACCACACCTCGCCGCTCAACCCGGTGATCGTCGCGCTGGGGCTGGTGCTGCTGATCCAGGCCGTCCTCGGCATGGCGTACGGCAGCGAGTTCCTGCCCGCCGCGACGCCCTTCTCCCGCAACCCGCTGACCGTGGGCGGCGTCGCCGTCCTGTCGCCGTACGACCTGTTCGTCTTCGCGGCGGTCGCGGTGGTGGTCGTGGGGCTCGCCTGGACCTTCACCCGCACGGCGGTGGGTCTGCGGATGCGCGCGGCGGCGTTCGCCCCCGAGGTGTCCCGGCTGCTCGGGGTGAACGTCGGCGGCATGCTCACCCTCGGGTGGGCGCTGGCCTCCGGGGTCGGCGCCCTGGCCGGCATGCTGGTCATCCCCACCGAGCTGGGCCTGCACCCGCACGCGATGGACCTGGTCTTCGTCTCGGCGTTCACCGCCGCCGTGGTGGGCGGGCTGGACAGTCCACCGGGGGCGGTGGTCGGCGGCCTCGCGGTCGGCCTGCTGCTCTCCTACGTCAGCGGCTACGCCGGCAGCGACGTCACCCCGCTCGCGGTGCTGGTGCTGCTGCTGGCGGTGCTGCTGGTGCGTCCCGGCGGGCTGTTCGCCCCGGTCGCGGCGAGGCGGGTGTGAGCGCCACCCGGGCGGTGACCCCGCCGGACACGCAGGCCCGCACCGGCCCCGCCGAGCCCCGCCTCGGCTCGACCCTGCTGCGTCACCTCGGCCTCGCGGCCGTCGCCGCGCTGCTGCTGGTGGCCGCCAGCTACGGGCTGGAGCCGTTCCGCAACTTCCAGCTCGCCACCGTGGCCGCCTACCTGTGCGCCACCGCCGGGCTGACCGTCCTCACCGGGCTCAACGGTCAGCTCTCGCTCGGGCACGGCGCGCTGATGGCGACCGGCGCGTACACCGTGGCCCTGTGCCAGAACGCGTTCGCCGACGCCGGGATGACCGGCGGCTGGCTGCTCCCGGTGTCGCTGGGCGCCGCCGTCCTGGCCGCCCTCGTGGTGGGCGCCGTGGTCGGGGTGGCCGCCGCCCGGCTGCGCGGCCCGTACCTGGCCGGCGTCACCCTGGCCGTGGCGGTCGTGGTGCCGGCGCTGACCGTCACCTTCGACGGCGTGTTCAACGGCGAGCAGGGGCTGGCGGTGCCGGTCGAGCCCCCGCCGGTGGCCCTCGGCGCGTACTTCCCCTACGAGCGCTGGCAGCTCTGGGTGACCGCCGCGGCCACCCTGCTGGCCCTGCTGCTGCTGGCCAACCTGGTCCGCAGCCGGTACGGCCGCACTTTCCGGGCGGTCCGCGACGACGAGGTCGCCGCCCGCCTCGCCGGCATCCACGTCGCCCGCACCCAGGTCCTCGCCTTCGTGGTCAGCGCGGCCGGCGCCGGGCTCGGCGGCGCCCTGCTCGCGGTCCTCGCGCAGAGCGTGTCGCCCGGGGCCTTCTCGCTCACGCTGTCGCTGTTCCTGCTGATGGCGGTCGTCATCGGCGGGCTGGGCAGCCTCGCCGGCGCGGCCTGGGGCGCCGTCCTGCTGGTCGCCCTGCCCGACCTGACGCACGCCCTCACCGAGCAGCTCACCCTGTCGCCGGCGGTCGCGCAGCGGGTCGAGGGCAACCTGCCGCTGGCGATCTTCGGGCTCACCCTGGTCGTCGTCATGATCGCCGCTCCCGGCGGCGTGCAGGGCCTGCTGTCCCGGCTGACCCGGGCGGTCTCCGCGCGCCGGACGGGCCGGCGGCGGTCCTGAGCCGCCCCGCCGGCCGTCCGCACCACACCACCCACCACCCGCACCACGACCACCACCACCCGGACCGAGGAAAGGTCGGTGTCTGACATGACACGAACGGCACGGCGCGGCCTCGCGCTCGCCACCGCCATCACCCTGCTCGTCGCCTCCGCCGCCTGCACCGGGGACGACGGTGGCGGCGGCGGGGGCACGGTCCCCGGCATCACCGACACCGAGATCGTGGTCGGCACGCACATGCCGCTCACCGGTCCGGCGTCCGCCGGCTATTCCAAGATCGCGCCCGCCACGAAGGCGTACTTCGACCACGTCAACGCCAACGGGGGCGTGCACGGCCGGAAGATCACCTACAAGATCATGGACGACGGCTACAACCCGGCGAACACCCAGCAGGTGGTCCGCCAGCTCGTCCTGCAGGACAAGGTCTTCGCCATCCTCAACGGGCTCGGCACGCCGACCCACACCGGCGTGCTCGACTTCCTCAAGAGCAACCGGGTACCTGACCTCTTCGTCGCCTCCGGAAGCCGCAGCTGGGACCAGCCCGACCGGTATCCGGGCACGTTCGGCTTCAACCCCGACTACACGGTGGAGGGCAAGATCCTGGCCCAGCACGTGAAGACCAGCCTGCCGGGGCGCAAGGTCTGCTTCCTCGGCCAGGACGACGACTTCGGCCGGGACAGCCTGGTCGGAGTGGAGAAGGTGCTCGGCGCCGGCGCGGTGGCGGCGAAGCAGACGTACGTCACCAGCAACACCAACGTGGCACCCCAGATCGGCGCGTTCAAGGCGGCCGGCTGCCAGGTGGTCATCCTCGCCACCGTGCCCGGCTTCACCGCCCTGGCGGTCGGCACCGCCGCCCGGCTGAGCTTCAAGCCGCAGTGGCTGGTCTCCAACGTCGGCGCCGACCACCCGACGCTGGCCAAGCAGCTCGGCGCCGCGGCGGGCCTGCTCGAGGGCATGGTCGGCGCCAACTACCTGCCGATGCAGAACGACGCCGCCGACCCGTGGATCCAGCTCTTCACCAAGGTCAACAAGGAGTACAACGGGGACGCGCCGTTCGACGGCAACACCGTCTACGGCATGGCGGTCGGTTACCTCTTCGTGCAGGTACTCCTCGCCGCCGGCAAGGACCTCACCCGCGAGGCGGTCACCGAGGCCGTCCGCAAGGGCGGCTACCAGGGGCCCGGCCTGGCCCCGCTGCGCTACTCCGACACCGACCACTCCGGCTACGGCGGGCAGCGGCTGACCCGGGTGAGCGGCGGGACGCAGGCCTACTTCGGGCCGACGTACGAGACGGACGAGGGCGACGGGCCGGTACGCGAGCACACCGCCCCGCCGGTGGCGCCGCCGGCCAACGGGGTGCCGACGGCCTCCTGACCGGTCGCACCCGGCACCGGCCGGGCGTGGCGCGTCGGTCTCCCGGCCCGCCACGCCCGGTCGGCGTCAGCTCAGCCGCTCGACGACCATCGCCATGCCCTGGCCGCCGCCGACGCACATGGTCGCCAGCCCGATCTCCTGGTCGTGCCAGCGCAGCGAGTTGATCAGCGTGGTGGTGATCCGGGCGCCGGTCATGCCGAACGGGTGGCCCACCGCGATCGCGCCACCGTTGACGTTGAGCCGGTCCCAGTCGACCCCCAGCTCCCGGGCGCTGGGCAGCACCTGCGCGGCGAACGCCTCGTTGATCTCGACGAGGTCGACGTCGTCGACGGACATGTCGGCCCGGCGCAGCGCCTGCCGCGACGCCGCCACCGGCCCGAGCCCCATGATCTCGGGGGAGAGGGCGCTCAGGCCGGTGGAGACGATCCGGGCCAGCGGGGTGACGCCCAGCTCCCGCGCCCGTACGTCCGACATCACGACGAGCGCGGCGGCGCCGTCGTTGAGCGGGCAGCAGTTGCCGGCGGTCACCGTGCCGTCGGGCCGGAACACCGGCGGCAGCGCCGCCACCGCCTCCAGGGTCACCCCGGCGCGCGGCCCGTCGTCGGCGGCCACCACCGCCCCGCCGGGGACGGTGACCGGGGTGATCTCGCGGGCCCAGAAGCCGTCGGCGATCGCCTTCTCGGCCAGCAGCTGCGACCGTACGGCGAACTCGTCCTGGCTGAGCCGGGACACCCCGCGCAGGTGCGCCACGTTCTCGGCGGTCTGTCCCATCGCGACGTAGACGTCTGGCAGCTCGCCGTCCTCGCGCGGGTCGTGCCAGCCCGACAGGTCGCCGGCCGCCCTGGTCGCGGTGCGCTCCAGGGCCCCGGCGAAGGCGGGATTGGTGGTGCCGGGGTGCCCGTCGGCGCGACCCCGGTCGTAGCGGGAGACGCACTCCACCCCGACCGAGAGGAAGGCGTGGCCCTCGCCCGCGCGGATGGCGTGCAGGGCCATCCGGGTGGTCTGCAACGACGACGAGCAGTACCGGTTGACGGTCGTGCCGGGCAGGTGGTCCAGCCCGAGCAGGGTGCCGACCACCCGGGCGAGGTTGTGGCCCTGCTCGCCCGCCGGCTGCCCGCAGCCGAGCATCAGGTCGTCGATCTCGCGCGGGTCGAGCGCCGGCACCTGGTCGAGGGCGGCGCGCACGATGGTGGCGGCCAGGTCGTCGGCGCGCAGGTCGCGCAGGGAGCCCTTGCGCGCGCCCGATCGGTGACCTGGCGGCGGCGACGATGACGGCTTCGGGCATGGGAGCGTCCTCTCCGGAGGGCGAACTATCTGCATCGACAGTGCTGTTATGCCGAGGTGCTGTCAATGGAATGTGACCTGTCCATCGACGTTCCGTCGTTGACGAGCGCCGGCCGCCCTCCTACTATCTGCATCGTGAATGCAGATTCGAGGCGACTCGCGGGCCGGGTCGCGCTCGTCACGGGCGCCAGTCGCGGCATCGGCCTGGCCGTCGCCCGCCGGCTCGTGGCCGAGGGCGCCCGCGTCGGACTGACCGCGCGACACCCGGAGGCCCTGGCCGAGGCGGTCGCGGCCCTGGGCGGGCCCACCCACGCCGTGGCCGTCGCCGGCCGGGCCGACGACGCGGGGCACCGACGGGCGGCGGTCGACGCCGTGACCGAGGCGTTCGGGCCGGTCGACGTGCTGGTCAACAACGTCGGCATCAACCCGGCGTACGGGCCGCTGGTCGAGCTGGACCTGGCGGCGGCCCGCAAGATCCTCGACGTCAACCTGGTCGGCACGCTCGGCTGGGTGCAGCAGGTCGCCGCGGGGATGGGCGAGCGCGGCGGCTGCGTCGTCAACGTCTCCTCGATCGCCGGCCGCACCCCGTCGCCCGGCATCGCCTTCTACGGGGTGAGCAAGGCCGCCGTCGACCACCTCACCGCGTGCCTGGCCGTCGAACTCGCCCCGAAGGTCCGGGCCAACGCGGTCGCGCCCGCCGTGGTGAAGACCCGCTTCGCGGCGGCGCTGCACGAGGGCCGGGAGGAGGAGGTCGCCCGGGCGTACCCGCTGGGGCGCCTCGGGCTGCCGCGGGACGTGGCCGGCGCGGTCGCCTTCCTCGCCTCCGACGACGCGGCCTGGATCACCGGGCAGACCCTCGTCCTCGACGGCGGGGTCAGCCTCGCCGGCCGGCCCGCCGGATGACCGCGCCGGGCCCGGGCCGGGGCCGGACGGTCGCCGGGTGGCCCGCGGCTAGACTCGGCGCGGCGGTACGGGCGACGTGACGGCGATGAGGAGGCGGGCGCGGATGGGCGGTGCCGAGGCGCCGGTCCGGGTCGACGGCCGGACCGCCCGGGCCGAACGCACCCGGGCGGCGATCGTCGAGGCGCACCTGGCGCTCATCTCCGAGGGGGACCTGCGGCCGACCGGCGAGCGCATCGCCGAGCGGGCCGGCATCTCGCTGCGGACGCTCTGGACCAACTTCAAGGACATGGAGACGCTGTTCGAGGCCAGCGGCGCGGAGCTGCTCCGGCAGCAGGACGCCGCCCACCGGCCGATCTCGCCGGCGCTGCCGCTGGCCCGGCGGGTCGACGCGTACTGCCGGCAGCGGGCCCGGCTGCTCCAGCTCATCGCCCCGTCGGCCCGCGCCGCCCAGATGCGCGAGCCGGTCTCCGGGCAGCTGCGCCGCAACCGCCTCAAGCACATCGCGCGGGTGCGCGACGAGGTCGAGCAGCTCTTCGCCGCCGAGCTGGAGCAGGCCGGCCCGGACCGGGACCAGGTGGTGCACGCCCTGGTGGCCGCGAGCATGTGGCCGGCCTGGTCGATGCTGCGCGACGGGCTGGGGCTGGGCGTGGACCAGGCCCGCGCGGTGATGACCCGGACGGTCGCCGCCCTGCTGGCCGACGTCGGCCCGCGCTGACGCGCGACGTGGGAAGGCGGCGCCGCCGGTCTTTCCATCGGGCTACCGATAGGTAACACTCGATTGCATGGTTACTGCATCGTCAGTGCAATTAGCCGTGTTGCGCGGCCGGGCCGACGAGTGCGCCGCGATCCGGCGCCTGCTGGGTGACCTGCCCACCGGCGGGGGAGCGCTGCTGGTCCAGGGCGAGCCCGGCTCCGGCCGGAGCGCACTCGTCGACTACGCCCACCGGCACGCCGAGGGCTGCACCGTCCTGGCCGGCACCGGGCTGCCCGAGGAGGCGGCCCTGCCGTACGCGGGGCTGCAACGGTTGCTGGACCCGGTGCTCGACCGGGCCGGCGCGCTCCCCGAACAGCAGCGGCGGGTGCTGCTGCGGGCGCTGGCCGGCGCGGGCTGCCCCGCCCACCGGCGCCTGGCGCTCTCCCTGGCCGTGCTCGGCCTGCTCACCGCCGCCGCGCGGGACCGGCCGTTGCTGTGCACGATGGACGACGTGGACCGGGGCGACCAGCCCACCGCGGACACGCTGGCGTTCGTCGCCCGCCGGCTGCGCCGGTCGTCGGTGGCCGTCCTGCTCACCACGGCCGCGGACGTCCCCCTCGGCGGGATAGCCCGGCACCGGCTCCGCCCGCTCGACGACCGGGACAGCGCCGCACTGCTCGCCGACCGGCTGGCCGGCCGGCCGCCCGCACCGCCCGTGGCCGCCGCGCTCGCCGCGGCGGCCGGGGGCAACCCGCAGGCGCTCGTCGACCTGGCCGAGGTGCTCACCCCCGGCCAGTGCCGCGGGGAGGAACCGCTGCCCGAGACGCCCCCGCCCGACGGCAGGCTGGGCCGCGCCTACCGGGCCCGCCTGGACCGGCTGCCGGCCGACACCCGCCGCGTCCTGCTGCTCGCCGCGCTCGACGAGGACGGGGAGCCGGCCACCCTGGTCCGGGCCGCCCGGGTCGCCGGCACGGCGGTCGAGGCGCTCGCGCCGGCCGAACTCGCCGGCCTGGTCCGCGTCGAGCCGCGACGGGTGACCTTCCCGCAGCCCCTCGTCCGGACCGTGGTCCGGGCCGCCGCGCCGCTGGCCGAGCGGCGCGCGGCGCACCTGCTGCTCGCCGGCGTGCTCGACGGGGCCGGGCACCGGCTGCGCCGGGCGGGGCACCTCGCCGCCGCCGCCCAGGGGCCCGACCCGGCCCTGGCCGCCGAGCTGGAGCAGGCCGCGACCGAGTGCGAGGGCGCGGGAACGGCGGCCTCGGCCGCGCTGCAACGGGCCGCCGAACTCACCGACGACCCGGCACGCGCCGCCGCCCGGCTGGTGGCTGCCGCCCGGTACGCCTGGTCGGCCGGCCGGACGCACCGGGCCCGACTGCTGCTGGGGAGCCTGCCCGCCGCCGTGGACGCCACCGAGGCGGGCCGGGCCGGGCTGCTGCGCGGCGAGCTGGAGCTGCGCGCCGGCCGGCCCCGGTCCGCGCCCGCCACGCTGCTGGCCGCGGCGGCCGCGCTGGCCGGCACCGATCGCGCGCTGGCCCTCGGCGCGCTGGTGCGGGCGGGCGAGGCCGCCTGCTTCACCGGCGACCAGTACCGCTACGCCGACGTCGCCCGGCGGGCGCAGCTGTTGCGCCGCCCCGACGACCCGCCCGCGACCGAGCTGCTGAGCGCCTATGTCGCCGGGACCGCGGCGACCCTGCGCGGCGACCACGAGCAGGCCGGGCCCGCCCTGCGTCGGGCGGTCGTCCTCGGTGGGCAGCTGACCGGGCCGGCGCTGACCCCCGGGGCACTGACCTGCGCGGCGGCGGCCGGGCTGCTGGTGGCCGTGGACGGCGCGGCGCACCGGCTCGCCGAGCGCGCCGTCGAGCTTGCCCGCGAGCGCGGGGAGCTGTCCGCCCTGCCCCGCGCCCTGGAGTTACGGGCGGCCGCCGAGTACTGGCTGGGCCGGCACGAGGCCGCGACGGACAGCTCCCGGGAGGGGCTGCGGATCGCCCGGGACACCGGCCAGGAGAACTGGGCCGGTGTGCACCTGGGCATGCTGGCGGTGCTGGCCGCCATCCGGGCCGACCGCGACACCGCCCTGCGCCGGATCCGGGAGATCGGCGAGGACCCGGGCGCGCACAGCCGGCCCCGCGCCCTCGCGCAGTGGGCCCTGGCGGTGCTCGACCTGGTCGACAACCGGCCGGCCGCCGCCGCCGCGCGACTGGCCGCGCTGGCCTGCCCCGGCACGGGCCGGGGGCAGGTGCTGGTCCTGGTGATGGCCACCCCGTACCTGGTGGAGGCGGCCGCCGCCGTCGCGGACCGGCCGGCGGCCGGCGCCGCCCTCGCCGTCTTCGACAGGTGGGCCAGCAGTACGGCGAGCCCGTCGCGCCGGGCCCTCTCCGCGCGCTGCCACGGGCTGCTCGCGCCCCGGGGCAGCGCCGAGGCGGAGCACGAGTTCCGCACCGCCCTGCGGCTGCACCCGACGGACGCCGGCGCGTTCGAGCGCGCCCGCACCGAGCTGCTCCTGGGCCGGGAACTGCGCCGCAGCCGCCGACCGCGCGCGGCGCGCGAGCACCTGCACGCCGCCCGGGAGGCGTTCACCCTGCTCGGGGCGGCCACCTGGGCGGAACAGGCCACCACGGAGCTGCGGGCGGCCGGGGAGTCGGTCGGCCCGCCGGAGGAGTCGGCGGCGCGACTGCTGACCGGCCAGCAGCTCCGGATCGCGCGGCTGGTCGCCGAGGGAGCCACCAACCGGGAGATCGCCGCCCGGATGTTCCTCTCCACCCGTACGGTCGACCATCACCTCCGCAACATCTTCCACCGCCTCAACATCCGCTCCCGCACGGAACTCGCCCGCGCCCTCTCCTGACCCTCTTCTGCCTCCGGCCCTGACCGGCGTCGATCATGCAGTTGTGGTGCCCCGCGAAAGCCGCGAAGTGGCATCGACCGCCCACCACAAGTCCATGATCGACGCCGGTCAGGGCCGGAGGCAGAAGAGGGTCAGGAGAGGGCGCGGGCGAGTTCCGTGCGGGAG